>CAZNKA010000015.1:0-17693 GCA_964573495.1 uncultured Acidiphilium sp.
GACGGGCATCCCGCAAAAAGAACCTTTCAAGCAATAAGAATAGAAGTAAACGGCGAACTCGAAGGGTTGGAACAAGCCTTGCGCGACGTCGTTTCGAGGTTGAAAAAAGGCGGCAGATTTGCCGTTATAACCTTTCATTCTTTAGAGGATCGCATCGTAAAACACGTGTTTTCCGATTTAGCCACCGGGTGCACTTGCGATAGGAACTTGCCTATTTGCGTGTGCGGAAGAACCGAACAAGTGCTTTTGGTTAACAAAAAGCCTATCATCGCAAGCGAAAGCGAATGTGCCAACAATAAGCGCAGCTTAAGCGCAAAGCTTCGAGTGGTGGAAAAACTTTAACTTAGAACATAATTTTTTGATAAACGAACATATTACACCGAAGAAGCTAAAAAAGGGGAGCTTTTAGGTGAAGCGGACGCGACCGCTTTTGCAAAAACGAATAAGCTTCTGCAAAATCGCGAATATTTAAAAGGGAGAGTTAATATGATTAATAACGACAGAAAGTTCAAAACAAACGAAAGAACCGTTTATAACGAGCCCGAAGCCTTGGATTACGAAATGGATTCGGCACGTAACGCATATACGAAAGAAGATTTATTTGTAGAAGAAGCTCGCCGTGAAAGCGTTGCACGCAATTCCGCGCAAGATTTTGCAAAATTGCTAAACTCTTCCGACGAAGTAAAGAATAAAGACGTTTATCCTTCGGATACCACTATGGAGTATAAGGATAGAAGTTATCTTTACGAAGCTTTTCATTCCGAGCAAAAACAAGACGAAGAAGAAGATAAAGCAGAATATCGCGTCAATACTAAAGGTAAGGTTTTAATAACCGTTTACGCATTGGTTGTTTTAACCATATTCACGCTTATTATTCTAAACACTCGTTTGCTCAAAAACATGAATAACAGCTTAAGCCAACAAGAAGCGCGCGTTGCCGTCATGCAACAAGACGCCGAAGAATTGGCTGCTCGTTTCGATTTTGTTTCGTCAGACGAAGAAATAGTTCGCCGTGCCGAAGAAATGGGAATGATTAAAGCCGATCGATAAATCGAGCAAATGCTTAAGCCGAAAGTCGAGGGGGATACTCAAATCGATTCGAAGATTAAGCGTGTAAATTTATTTTCAATAACGAAATTACGAAAGAGACTATTTGCGGGTGTTGTCGCGATAGTCTTTCTTTTTTTATTCGTTTTGGCAAAATCCTTTTCGTTATGCGTAGTAAAAGGCGAGGCGCTTCGAGAAAAGGCTATAGACCAATGGACGCGCGAATTGCCCGTGAAAGCCGTGCGTGGCGACATATACGATAAAAACGGTATACTTTTAGCCGGAACGGCGGGTACGTATTGCGTTTACGTGCGCCCGCGCTGCGTAACGGACGCGGAGCGTGTGTCAAGCGTTTTATCCGAAGAACTCGGGGCGGATCAAGAAAACTTGCTTTATAAAATAAAAAATTTATCGTCTAGCGAGATAACCGTAAAACGTCAGGTGAGCGAAAAGTCAATAAAAAAACTTTCGGAGTATTCGTTAAACGGCGTATATTTCGCGCCGGACAACACGCGCGTTTATCCGTTTGGCGATATGCTTTGCCAAACATTGGGATACGTAAGCTACGACGGAGTAGGTCAATCCGGAATAGAAAAGTATTACGACGAATTTTTACGTGGAATAAACGGCGAAATTTTATATGAAAGTGATCTTGTCGGTTCGGATATTCAAGGCGCTTCGCCTCATTACGTCGAGGCGCAAAACGGATATTCGCTTAATCTTACGATCGATGCGCAAATTCAGTTAATATGCGAAAGCGCGATTAAGCGAGTGGCTGAAAAGTATACGCCGCGCCGTGCTTCCGCCTTGGTTATGGAGCCGTCCTGCGGAAAAATTTTGGCAATGTGTTGCTATCCTTCGTTCGATTTGAATTCCGTTCCGCGAGACGATATCGAAAAATTGACTTTTAACGGCAGAAATTCAATCGTGTGCGACAGTTACGAGCCCGGTTCGACGTTCAAGGTTGTAACCGCAAGCGCGAACATCGAAGAGTTTTTTAAAGGAAACGCCAAAGCATTTTCGTTGGCACACGTGTTTAATTCATCTCGTTACAGAATAGTTTCGGGCAGAAAAATAAAATGTTGGAGCACTCACGCAAACGGCAAACATTCCAATGAAAATTTGGCCGCCGCGTTAAACAATAGTTGCAATCCGATTTTTGTTGATATCGCGCTTTCTTTAGGAAAAGACGTATTTTACGAATATTTGGAAAAATACAATTTCGGTGCGGCTACCGGTATCGATATGGGCGGAGAAACGGTAGGAATGGTTTTGCCTAAAGGAAGCGTTACCGACGGCGATTTGGCAAGAATAGGATTCGGTCAAACAATTGCCGTAACGCAGCTTCAGTTGGCGGCTGCGGTGGCGGCTTCTATAAACGGCGGAATTTATTATCAGCCGTATCTGTTGCAGTCGGTAACGGACGGCGAAAAAACGCTTATGGAAAATTATCCGACAGCAAAAAACAGAGTTATAAGCACGCAAGCTTCCTCTGTAATTTCTTCGTATTTAGAAGACGTGGTAACTTCAGGGAGCGGCAAGCAGGCATACATAGACGGGTATCGAGTAGGCGGCAAAACGGGCACGGCGCAAAAATACGAAAACGGCGCTATTGCCGCGGGTAAATACGTAATGTCGTTTGTGGGGTTTTTCCCTGCCGATCGGCCGCGCTACCTTGCGTTGGTTGCGGTTGACGAACCTATCGGCGGCGCGTACGGTTCTACCGTTGCCGCACCTGTTTGTAAAGAGATATTTCAAGGAATAATCGAAGCGAAAGATATAAAAAAAGCCGCGTAACGCACTGGCTTATTAAAACGGGGCAAAAATGAAGCTCAAAGAATTTTTTAACGATGTGCGGTTTGAAAACGGCTTTGCCGCGCAAATCGAAGTAAGTGCCATAAGTTTAAAAATCGAAAAATGTGTTAGCGGTTGTATGTTTTTTTGTTTTGAAAAAGATTACGGCGCGTCGCTTTGCTGTTCGGCGGAAGCCGTAAAACGCGGTGCCTTGGTTGTCGTTTCGGAACAAAAAATAGAAGCGGAATTTTTAAAAAACGCCGATTGCGATTTTTGCTCCGATAATACGAAAAAACAGTGCGCCGTAAATTTAGTCGTCCAAAACGCGCGCGATTTTTTAACCGAAGCGTGTAAAGTGTTTTACGGAAATCCGCAAAAAAAATTAAAAACGATAGCCGTTGTCGGAACAAACGGAAAAACAACCGTGTGTTCTCTGGTAAAAAAATTGCTTAGCGATTCGAATATTCCGTGCGGCGCGATAGGTACTTTCGGCGCGGTTTACGGCGAAAACAAAATTCGAACCGGAATGACTACACCGGATGCCCCCGAGCTTTATGAAATTATGGCGGACATGGTTAAGTGCGGGATGAAGGCGGTATGTATGGAGCTTTCGGCTCACGCGATTTTTTACAAGAGGGCGGATTTTTCTTTCGATGCCGTTGTTTTTACTAATTGCAGTCCCGAACATTTGGACTTTTTTAAAACTTACGAAAAATATCGAGATACTAAAATTTCGGCATTTTCGGTGCAAAAGGCGCGTATCGCCGTAATCAACAGCGACGACGATTGTTACGCTTTAATACAAGGTTTCAGAAAAAAAGAACGCGGAGTTATTAGTTACGGAATAAAAAATCCGAGCGACGTTTTCGCAATAGACGT
This sequence comes from uncultured Acidiphilium sp., assembly GCA_964573495.1. Lineage (GTDB taxonomy): Bacteria > Bacillota > Clostridia > Christensenellales > Borkfalkiaceae > HGM11416. Next base: position 3,721 of record CAZNKA010000015.1, read on the forward strand.
GCGGCAAAAAACGGACGGCGCAGAGTTTATAATAAACTTGTTCGATGCCGTTTACAGAATAAAAAGTTCGTTAATAGGTAAATTTAACGTGTATAATATGCTTGCGGCTGCTACGGTTTGCGCGCTTTTCGGAGTAAAAACAGCCGATATCGCCAAGCTTTTAAGCGAGTTTATGCCCGTTTGCGGAAGAATGGAACGGGTATGTTTAAAAAAGAGAGTATACGTCGATTACGCGCATACCCCCGATGCGTTAAAAAACGCGTTAATCACTCTGCGCGAAATCAAGGGGGCGGGCAGGCTTATTTGCGTTTTCGGTTGCGGAGGCAATCGCGACGAACAAAAACGTGAAAAAATGGGTGAAATAAGCGGACGATATGCCGATTTTACGGTTATAACTTCGGATAATCCGCGCTATGAAGAGCCGTTTAAAATTATATCTCAAATCGAAAGCGGTATAAGAAAAAGTTCCTTAAATTACATAGTGATCGGCGAACGAGAGCAAGCGATTAAATACGCCGTCGGTATAGCGGGTGAAAACGACGTGATTTTGATTGCGGGCAAAGGAGCCGAAGAATATCAAGAGGTTATGGGAACGTTCAGAAAGTTTTCGGATAAAGAAGTCGCTTGTGCGTTTTTAAACGGTGAAGATGAGTGAAATAAAAAAAGATTTATTGTTTTTTTTGTTTTCGATAGTTGTAGGCGCGCTTTTTTGCAAGGCTATAATTCCGCTACTTAAAAAACTAAAATTCGGGCAGACAATATTGGGGTACGTGGATAATCACAAAATAAAGTCCGGAACTCCTACGATGGGAGGGCTTTCGTTCGCGTTTGCGGCGTTATTGATTTTTATGATAGCGAAAAACGGCGAAACGCGAATCGCCGTTATTTGTTTGGTTTTGGCTTTTTCGTTTTTGGCTGTCGGTGCGATGGACGACTTGATTAAAATTTTATCGCATAAAAACGAAGGGCTTACGCCCGTGCAAAAAATTTGCTTTCAGGCATCGATTGCGTTAATAGTATCTTGTTTTGCTTATTTTAAAGGGTACGTCGATTTTTTTATTCCGTTTAAAAACGAGTTTGTGGATTTAGGCGTATTTGGTGCGATAATATGCTTTTTCGTGTTTTTGGCAACTACGAATTGCGTAAATTTAACCGACGGATTAGACGGTTTGGCTGGCGGAGTTTGTTACGTTTTTTTGCTCTGTTTTTACGTTCTTATAAAGGTGCAAATATACGTTTTTCCGGAAAACTTCGTATTGCCGGAGGAGTGTTCGGACGTAGCTTTGCTCTGTTTGATTCAGGCGGGCGCGCTTTTGGGGTATTTGTGTTTTAACAGTTACAAAGCGACTGTTTTTATGGGTGATACCGGTTCTTTGTATTTAGGCGGTCTTATAGCTTCTGTCGGTATATTAAGCGGCAATGCTTTTTTTATTCCGTTAATAGGTATAATGTTCGTAATGAGCGGCATATCGGTAATAATGCAGGTGGCTCACTACAAGCGAACTAAAAAACGAATATTTTTAATGGCGCCTTTGCATCATCACTTCGAATATAAAGGGCACAGCGAAAGTAAAATTTGTTTTTATTATAAACTAATAACGCTTGTTTTCGGGTTGGTTTGCGTAATTTTCGTAATGAGGGGGTAATTTTAATGTTTATTTCAAAGCAATCTTTTTTGATAATAGGAATGAGTAAAAGCGGTTTTTCGGCATGTAACGCGCTTATAAAACGCGGCGCGAAATGTTTTGTTTTAGATGAATCCGCAAACGAGCGGGTTTTAAAAAATATAAAAGAGGCGGTCGATTTAGGTGCTAAAGAAGTAAATAAAAACGAGCTCGGCGAAGTTTTAAAACAAGTAAACGCGGCTGTTTTAAGCCCGGGAATTCCTATCGATAACGAAATACCGTTAGCTTGCAAAAAAGCGGGAGTTTGTTTGACGGGCGAAATCGAGTTGGGGGCGGCACTGTCGCTTAATCCGATTGTCGCGATTACCGGCACTAACGGAAAAACCACGACTTGTTCGCTAATCGATCACATTTTAACCGTAGACGGCGCGTCGCATTATCTTGCCGGGAATTACGGCATTCCGTTTACCGAGTTCGAAAACGAATTTTTAAACGATAAAACAATCGCTTTGCTCGAAGTTTCGAGTTTTCAGTTAGAAACGGCGGCTCGTTTTTGTCCGCATATATCTTGCGTGCTTAATTTATCGCCCGATCACTTAGAGCGACATTATAACATGGAAAACTATGCTTATTTAAAATCGCGCATATTGCTTTCGCAAAGAGAGAGCGAGTATGCCGTTTTAAATCGCGACGACGAAAGAGTTAAAACCTTTGCCGAAAAAACTCGCGCAAAAATTTTATTTTTTTCGCTGTTGCCTCAAACGGACGGGGTTTTCGTAAACGAAGGTTACATATGCTTAGGCTCCGAAAAAGTGTGCGAAATCGAACTTCTTGCGCTTAAGGGTAAGCATAATTTACAAAACGCGCTCGCCGCAACGGCCGTTTGTGCGCTGTTGGGTGTGAAAAAACAAAGCATTAAGCGTGGATTGTGTAGTTTTAAAGGAGTAAAACACAGATTGCAAACGGTTGCCGAATTCAACGGTGTTACCTTCGTTAACGATTCTAAATCAACTAATCCGAACGCTGCGTCGACGGCGCTTTCTTGGGTTAAAAAGCCGTGCGTGTGGCTCGTCGGCGGTAAAGATAAAGGCGAGGGGTATAGCGAGTTGTTCGCGGAAGCCGCGCGTTCCGCTTTCGTAAAAAGCGTCGTTATTTACGGAGCGTCCGCGCGCAAGCTTTATGCCGCCGCGCTCGAGGCGGGTGTTAAACGAGTATATGTTTTCCCTGATTTTTTCGGCGCTTGTCTTCATTCTTTTACTTTGACCGAGCCGGGCGACTGCGTTTTGTTAAGTCCGGCATGCGCCAGTTTCGACGAGTTTTCCGGCTACGAAGAACGCGGAGATAAATTTATCGAAACGGTAAACGAATATATATCGTCCGCTCGCGCAAAAAGCGAAACCGACGACATTTTTAAAAATTCAAACGGCGTCGCTTTAAGCAATTGCGAAATAGGCGAATGATAATTGAAAAGAAAAAATATAGGCAGGCGATTACTCCTAAAAACGAAAAAAGTTTTTACGTAGAACGAGTTAACGGTAAGGGTGTAAACAAGCCTATTAACCGTCCGCTAAAAAGGCGTGGGAAGTTTTTTGTCGAGCCGTTCGTGCCTATGCTTATAGTCGTTTTGTGCGCGTTGGGATTGGTTTTTATATATTCCGCCTCTAACTACGTTGCCGAAAAGGATTACGGCGATAAATTTTATTTCGTAAAAAAGCAAGCGGTCGGTTATTGTTTGGGGTTTGCGGCGTACGCGTTTTTTTGCGTTTTAGATTACAGAAAATTAAAAAAAACGGCGGTAGCCGCGCTTATTTGTTCGCTCGTGCTTTTAGCGTTGGTTTTTACGCCTCTGGGAAAAGAAGTATACGGAGCAAAAAGGTGGCTGTCTTTCGGAGGTGTTACGGTTCAACCCTCCGAAATAGCGAAGCTTTGTTACGTGATTTTTTGCGCTTCGTATTTATCGCGTGACGGCGGCAGAGTGTGCTCCGTTAGGGGGATTTTGCCGATATTGCTGTTCGGCGGCGCGATTTGCTTGTTTATTATGTTAGAGCCGAATATGTCCGTAACGGTTTGCGTGGGGCTGATTATGATGAGCATATTGTTTTTGGCAGGAATGCCTTTTAAGTATTTTTTGGCTCTGGGAATTCCGCTGCTATTGGCGATTCCGCTTTTAATTATAGCCGAGCCGTATAGATTAAAGAGACTGCAAGCTTTTATAAATCCTTGGTCGTCGCCCAAAGGCGAAGGTTATCAGCTTATACAATCGCTATATGCGTTCGGTTCGGGCGGACTGTTCGGCGTAGGACTTTTCAAATCGCGACAAAAGCTTAAATTTTTGCCGTTTTCGGAAAGCGATTTTATTCTTTCCGTAATCGGCGAGGAGTGCGGCTTTTTCGGCGTATTGCTTTTGACGGCTCTTTATTGCGCTTTGATTTTTAGAATGATAAGCATAGCTCGCAGAAAAAGCGATTTTTTCGGTTATTATTGCTGCGTGGGGATAGCCGTGTGTTTTGCAGTGCAGGTAATTATAAACGCTCTCGTAGTTACCGGCAGTATTCCGCCTACGGGGTTGCCTTTGCCTCTTATAAGCAGCGGGAACACGCAGATAATTGTTTTTATGAGCGCCGCCGGAATAGTGAATTCTGCCGCGATTTACGGAGATTGAATTAAAAAGTTTAAACCGATTAACGCACGTTTCTTTCGCTTTCATATAATGGAAGTGCAGAGGCGTAAAAATGAGTAAATTGGTTATAAACGGCGGGAAAAAAATCTTCGGTCACGTAAAAATAGCGTCGGCTAAAAACGCTTGTTTGCCGCTTATATCGGCTACTCTTGCCGTCGGCGGCGAATACCTTTTATCGGACATCCCTAATATCGACGATATTTCGGTTGCGTGCGAGATTGCGCGCGGATACGGCGTTACTTGCGAAAAAGTCGGGCGCGCGCTAAAAATAAATTCGCTTTCGGTGTTTTTTAGAGAACCTAACGAAGATTTATCAAAAAAAATACGCGCGTCGCTGTTTTTTTTGGGGGCTTCGCTTGCGCGGTTTAAGCGCGCCGTCGTTTATAAGCCGGGCGGCTGCGATATAGGAAGCAGACCGATCGATATACATATATGCGGATTAAAAGCGCTCGGCGTAAAATGCGTAGATGACGGCGAGCGTTTTATATTTGACGGAACGAAAATGCATTCCGCGCGCGTTTCGTTGCGCTATCCCAGTGTGGGGGCAACGATAAATTTAATAGAAGCGGCGATTTTTTTAAACGGGCAAACGGTAATTCGAAACGCCGCAAAAGAGCCGGAGATAACATGTCTGTGCGATTTTTTAAATACTTGCGGTTGTAAAATATTCGGTGGCGGCAGTAGCGAGATAGTAATTTGCGGAACAAGCGAGTTAAAAAACGCCTGCATCGAATTTTTACCTATTCGCGATAGAATAGAAGCCGCTACTTTTATGGCTGCGGTTTGCGCGTGCGGAGGCGAGATTGCTTTTAAAACTCAGCTTTCCGGCATTGAAAAGTGTGCCGAAATTTTTTGTGCGTGCGGCTGTGAAATATTGAAAAATCAGCTAAAAAACTCAACGCTTTGCGAGTTTTCGGTTAAAGCTAATAAGCCTTTGCATTGCGTTAACGCGGAAGCTGACGTATATCCTTCGCTGGCTACGGATATGCAACCGCTCGTCGCGTCGGCTTTGTTAAAGGCTAGCGGTTTCGGGGTTATTACGGATAAAGTATATTCCGAACGTTTTTTATACGCGGAAGAGCTTAAAAAATTCGGGGCAAATATCGAAAGAGTTCGCGGCGGAATAAAAATTTCGGGGGTAAAGTTGCTTAAAGGTGAGTGCGTTACGGCAGCCGATTTGCGCGGCGGTGCGGCACTTGCCGTAGCGGCGCTTTCGGCTGAGGGTGAAAGCGTTATATCGGGCGCCGAAAAAATATGCCGCGGATACGAAAATTTCGATCGGAAATTAAGCGAGCTAGGCGCAAGTGCGAAATATGTAAATTAATGCAAAATCGTAGCGTTTTTTGTTGCTATAAATAGTTGACAAAGGCAGTATAAATATTATATAATAAATTATATCATGTAATGGGCATAAGCCGAGGAGGGGTGTTTTTTATGAGGCATAAACGCGTTGTAATAGCCCTAACTTGTTCGATTTTTGCCGTGGTGTGCCTTTTGAGCATGTATAGGCTTTTTTCGGTCGGCGAGTGTAAAGTTAATTATTCGGTTTATGACGAAAACATAGACGAAGCGGAAAGTCTTCTTGAAAAATATTCGGGCAAGCTTATTTTTTTCGTCGACGTAAACGAAATCGAAAGGGAAATTAACAAAAACAGATATTTAAAGGTTGTTTCGGTTAAAAAGGAGTATCCTTGCACTATAGTCGTCGATTTAGCCGAAAGGGTAGAACGCTATGCGGTGCAATTCGGCGACCTTTGGTATTTTTTAGACGATGAATTTTTTGCCGTGCGTTCCGATTCGGAAAAGGCTTCGCTCCGGGGCGAAAAGCTTACGGCTTTAACTTTTTACGATATTAACGGAAATGCTGTGGAGCAAAGTTGCTCGTTAAAGCAAACGTTTGAATTCCCGGAAGATACTGACGAAAACGTTCGTAAAATGCTAAGCGGATTGGGCGAGTTAAGTGAAAAAGTAACCGAAATTCGTTTTGTTTTTACCTCTGAAAAGGGTAACTATCGCGTTCGGTTTTATATGGCGGAAGGCGTTGTGATAGAAGTTCAAAAAGCGGCTGAAAATTCGCTTGAAAAATTAAGTGCCGGTTTAGATTGCTATACAAAGCTCCCCGCAGAGCGTAAAATGCGCGGGTTCGTCATCGTAAATAAAAACGACGAAGGAATTATTCAGGCTGTTCATTCACAAAGCCATTAGGAGAAGCAAATGTCTAAGGAAACGGTTGCCGTATTGGAAGTAGGTTCGCAAAAAATAACTTGCGTAATCGGTTCGCGCGGCGTGAACAATACCTTTGCTATAAAATCTTATTTCGAGCAAGAATACGAAGGTTTTTCCGACGGCGATTTTTTCGATATAAATTCGCTTTCCTTTGCCGTTAAAAAAACCGTGAGCGAGGCGGTAAAAAATTCGCGCGGGGTGATGAATAAATTATACGTAAGCGTTCCTAGCGAGTTTTGCACGGTTCGCACGCGTGATTGTTCGATTTCTTTCACCCGTAAAAGGCGCGTTAAAGAGAGTGACGTTGCCGAGCTTCATAATAAACTTTCTCTTTCGAAAAACAGCGATTACGCCATTATCGACGTAGCCGCGGTTTATTATTCTTTAAGCGACGGAAGGCAAACGGAAAATCCGATAGGGCAAATATCCGAAAGACTTGGCGGTTTGCTTACTTACGTTTTGTGCGATAAGTATTATTGCAGTTTGTTAACGGCTACTTGCAAAAGCGTAAAGCCTTTTGCAATCGAATTCGTTAGCGAGGCTTTAGCTGAAAGTTCGCTCCTGCTAACCGAAAAAAAGCTAAATCGCATTTTGGTCGATGTGGGTTATTTGACGACATCGTTCGCGGTTCTAAAGGGCAACGGAATCGTCTATTTAAAAGCTTTTTCTTATGGTGGCGGATATTTACGTGCCGCTCTGATGGAAGAATTTAAAATCACGTTCGAACAAGCCGAGCAATTAAAACGAAAAATTAATTTGGGTTACGATAAAACCGACGCAAGCGGAGTGTACAAGCTCTTTAGCGGCGACGAAGCCGTATCCGTTCCGTTGCAGCGTGCAAACGCGGTCGTTAGGGCTTCGCTGGATAATCTTGCGGAGCAAATAGAAGAAAGGCTTCGCGAGTGTGCCGATTTGCCCGAAAACGACGTCATAGCCTTAACGGGCGGCGGCATTTCTTTCATGCGCGGAGCTAAAGAATATTTATCCACGAGGCTAGGTTACGGCTTAAACGTGGTCGCGGCAAAGGTGCCGCTCATGTCCAATCCGGACGAAGCTGCATGTTTAAGCGTTTTGAATCTTGCTTTAAGCAAGCAAGAAGGCAAGGTTATATATTAATTTGTTAATTCATAAAAAAATTTAAAATTCGGCAATTTGTGCCGAAAAATAGATGTTTTTACGTCTAACGTAAAAACCATACGGAGGTTAAAATGTTTGTAGACGACGGCAACATGAAGGTTGCTAAGATAAGAGTTATCGGCATAGGCGGTGCCGGCAATAACGCCGTTAACAGAATGATCGATAAAGGAATTACGAGTGCCGATTTCGTTGCGATAAATACGGATAGGCAAGCGTTGATGCTTTCACGCGTGCCGATTGAAAACCGTATTCAGATAGGCGAAAATGCCACGAAAGGTTTAGGTGCGGGTTCTCAACCTGAGCTTGGCGAACAAGCCGCCGAGGAAACAAAAGAAGAAATCGAACGCGTTTGCGAAGGCGTAGATCTTTTGTTTATCGCCGCGGGTATGGGCGGCGGAACGGGTACGGGTGCAGCTCCAGTAGTCGCTAAAATAGCAAGGGATAAAGGGTGCTTAACCGTTGCCGTAATAACCAAACCGTTTGCATTCGAAGGTAAAAAGCGCGAGGCAAACGCCGCAAAGGGAATTGCGAATTTAACGAAATACGTCGATACCATAATAATCATTCCCAACGACAAGCTTTTGGATTGCTTGCCCAAAGATATTCCCATGCGCGACGCGCTTACTTTTGCAGACGACAATCTTCGCCAAGGCGTATGCGGAATATCGGATTTAATTTCTACGCCCGCGCTTATTAATCTCGACTTTGCCGACGTTAGAACCATAATTAAAAATCAAGGTTTGGCGCATATGGGTGTAGGTAGGGCAAAAGGCGAAAATAGGGTTATCGAAGCCGTTCGTCAAGCCGTTTCAAGCCCGCTGTTAGAAACGACTATCGAGGGCGCAAGCGGTGTTATAATTAACATTACGGGCGGAAAGGATTTATCTTTAGGTCAGGTTTACGAAGCCGCTAAGCTTATTCAAAACGTAGTAGACGAATCCGCAAATATAATTTTCGGCGCAAATATCAACGAAGATTTGCAAGAAGAAATTATCGTAACGCTGATTGCTACCGGGTTTAAGAATAAAGCCGAACGCGAAAAAGAAAAAACTTCCTTTTTCGACGTAAAGCCTATGGATGCGGGTAAAAATGAACGCGATGCCTTTTTATTTAAAAACGCCGCAACCGAAACTCCGCGTTCCGTCGAGCGCGAAACTTATAAAGAACAACCCGTCGGCGACGAACGCGAAGGCAGAATCAGCGATATTCGCCGCCCCGATTCCGTATATTCAGATATGGAAACGGCTACTTATTCGAATGACAGGGCTTACGCCGACCGCGGCGATGAAGACGAAGCTCCGCGCCGTTTTTCCGAAGCTCCGCGTGCCGTTTACGAATACGACCGTTCTGTTTCCGAGCAACCTAAGCCTGCTCGCCGCTTAGAATTCGAAGAAGTCGAAGCCGACGATAAAAACGAGCCGAAGCGCGAACTTCCGTCTTTCGTTAAAAAATTATTCGGTAAAAAGTAATGTTTAGCCGTAATATAAAAATAAACAATCAATAAAAAGTAAAAGAACTCGGTTTTTTATTAGCCGAGTTTTTTTTATTGCTAAAAACCGATTGAAAAATATTTAAAAGTGTGATATACTGACTATGTCACACGAATTGAATATTATTAAAGCAAGGCTAAACAAAGGGCATATTGTACCCTTTTTTTAAGCATACTCCCATTATATGAATTTGCTAAAAACGCAAAGTCCAAAAATGGGAGAGTTTAGTTTTGCTTTCATTTCGTGTGACAACGTCGGAGTTTGCGTTTTATGTGCGTAACTCCGTGTTGCGCACTTTTTTTATACAAAGTGCGACTTTAACCATTGAAGAATCGAACCGATAAAGTTTTAGCGATTCTTCAATGTTTACACAAAGGAGTACTTATATGGCAAACAAAAAATTGGCAGAGGCAAGGACGGCAAAAAATGACGAGTTTTACACGCAATTAGAAGATATTCAGCGTGAAGTTAACGCCTATCTCGAATACGATTCGAACGTTTTTAAAAATCAAACGGTATTACTTCCTTGTGACGACCCCGAATGGAGTAATTTTACGCGTTTTTTTGCGCAAAACTTCGAAAGGCTTGGTTTAAAAAAATTAATAAGCACCAGCTATGCGTATGAAAGCAAACATATTTCGGCACCTTATCAAATTTCGATATTTGAAAGTGAAGCTCCGCAGTTCGACGGTGAAAAAACAAGGAGCCATGGGAAAATTTTTACTTTAACACGAGGTAAAAACAAAACGGCAAAAATAGACATTAACGATTTAAAATGGAAATATTTAGAAGGGGACGGCGATTTTCGCAGTAAGGAAGTTTGTGCCTTGCGTGACGAAGCTGATATTATAATAACAAATCCTCCTTTTTCGTTATTTCGCGAGTTCGTGTCGTGGATGGTTGAAAAAAACAAAAAATTTTTGATAATAGGCAATCAAAACGCTATTACTTATAAAGAAATTTTTCCGTTGATAAAAGAAAATAAAATGTGGCTGGGCAATAGGTTTAATCAACGCATAAACGGAAAAAATATGACGTTCGGGGTTCCGGACAGTTATTCGATGACGGGAACCGAAACCGAATACGGAAAAGACGGCAAAAAATATATTTCTGTTGCGGGAACGGGGTGGTTTACGAATTTAGAGCATGGCAGGCGGCACAGATTTTTAGGTCTTATGACTATGGCAGAAAATATAAAATTCAGCAAACATAAAGAAATTCGTGAAAACGGATATTTAAAATACGATAATTACGATGCGATAGAGGTGCCTTATACAGATGCTATACCAAATGATTACGATGAGGTTATGGGCGTCCCGATATCTTTTTTGGCAAAGCACAACCCCGAACAATTCGAGATTGTAGCGTTGGGAAATTCAAGAGAAAATTTTACTCCGAATAAAAATTATATTAACCCCAAAAAACATACAAAATCTGGAGCTGTTTTAAATGGTGGCGCCATAAATTGCGTTTTGGCTATAAACAAAAAACAAAAACCAAGCAACATCGTTTATTATACCGCGGATAATTGTGATTATCTTATTCCACCGTATGCGAGAATTTTAATAAGGAGAAAGAATATATGAAAACGACTTTAAGAACAGATATTTCGATAGCCGAAATATGTGATGGATTTACATATAACGAATACGAAGGCAAGGGATTATTCGGTCTTTCCGGAAAACTTACGATTCAGCCTGAATATCAACGAAATTACATATATGCAGACGGAAAAAAGGACGTAGCCGTTATAGATTCCATACTAAAAGGCTATCCTATCGGGCTGATTTATTTTGTAAAAGTCGGTAAGGATAGGTTCGAGGTATTAGACGGACAGCAACGCATTACAAGTATCGGTAGGTTTATCGAAAATAAATTTCCGATTATGATAGACGACGTTCCGCAATGGTTTAGCGGTTTAGCCGAAGATTTGCGTAAAAAAATATTACAAACAAAATTAACAATATACGAATGCGAAGGGACTGAAAGCGAAATTAAAGAATGGTTTAAAACAATAAATATCGCAGGCGTCCCGCTTAACGAGCAAGAGTTGGCAAATGCTATTCATTCCGGTCCGTTCGTAACGCTTGCAAAAGAAGAGTTTAGCAATAACGGAAACTCTAATGTTCAAAAATGGAGCGCGTATATTCGCGGAAACGTGAATCGCCAAGATTTTTTGCGAACGGCTTTAGGGTGGGTAAGTAAATCGTACCTAAATAAGGATAATATCGATGAATATATGAGCAAGCATCGTAACGATAATAATATAAACGAGTTAAAAATGTATTTTAACAGTGTTATCGATTGGATTTTAAGCGTTTTCGTTGACGTGGAAAGCGAAATGCAAGGGTTGGAATGGGGACGTTTATACGAAACTTATCATAAGCAATCGTATGATAGAAAAAAAGTATCCGCCGTGGTGCAGGAGTTGTTGGCGGACGATTACGTAAAAGACAACAAAGGAATTTTTGAATACGTTTTAGGCGGTTGCGTTGATAAAAGTTTGATAAACGTTCGAGTTTTCGATGATATTACTAAGAAGTCCGTTTATAAAAAACAAACGCAAAAAGCCGAAAAAATGCAAACTTCAAATTGCCCTTTATGTGCAGCGGGGGAAAATGCAAACAAAACGCGAATATGGAAGTATAACGAAATGGACGCCGATCACGTCACGGCGTGGAGTAAGGGCGGCGCAACTGATAAATCGAATTGTGAAATGCTTTGTAAAACGCACAATCGCGTTAAGGGAAACAGATAAAGCGAAAACCTACGAAAAATCTTAACGCGGAAGCATATTAACTAATCGAAAAAAATATAAATGAATTAAGGTTTTTACGGTAAATTTTTCGATGTCTGACGAATGCGTAACTCTTGACTCGCTAAAAAAGACGGGCGAATATAAAGTATGCTCCATAACCGCCGCTGTTTCTTTAAAAAACAGAATTAACGCGCTTTGCATAACGGAAGGAAAGCCTATAAACGTTTTATACGTAAAAAACGGCAAGGCGATAATTTCGGGCGGCGGAATAACGGTGGGGGTATCGCGCTCCGTTGCTCAAAAAATAAACGTTTACAAGGGGAGTTTATAATGTCGGCTGAAAATATTGAAAACGCTGCAGATAACGTTTATATTTGCGGAATTGCCAATTCGGGTAAAACCACGCTTTTTAACGGTTTAACGGGCGGAAACGAACGCGTGGGAAATTGGTACGGCGTAACGACTTCGATAAAAAAAGGTAAGTTTATGTGTCGCGAAAAAAGCGTAAACGTTTACGATTTGCCCGGAAGTTATTTCGACGATTACACTTTAGAAGGAAAAAGGTCTTTAAAAAAAATTAAAGAAGGCGAAGCCGTTTTGATTTTAACGTGCGAAGCTGCTTGTCTGAAAGAAGGGCTTAGGCTTTTTAAAAAAGTAAAGAAATATTCGCGCGGGCGCATAGCTTTAGTTATTAATATGTATTCCGAACTGAAAAAACGCGGCGGATATATAAAATCGGACGAATTAAAAAAACTGATCGACTGCGACGTAATAATAGCCGAAGTTAACGAAAAAAAGGACGTGGAAGCCGTAAAAGTTTTGATTTACGAGCTTTTACGCGAAAAAAATGAGGCAACGCAGTCGAAAAACAATTGTGATTTTACCGAGATACAAAGCGATGATTATGACGAAGAATTCGTTTGCGAACGAGTTTTTAAACGTCCGTCAGGCGCTTTTTGCGGGTTGGACCGAAAACTTTTCGGCTATCCGATATTATATTCTTTATTATTCGTCGCCGCGTTTTTTGCCTGCGCCTATATAGCGTTCGGCAATTACGGCATAGGGCGATTTTTAAGTGATTTAACGCAAAAAATTCTTTATTTTTGTTTAGAAAATCCCGTGCGCGCGTTGCTTAAAAAATTTGCCGTAAGCGAATTTTTAATCGGATTTGTTTGCGACGGAGTAATTAATTCTGTATGCTCGCTTATAACGTTTTTGCCTCCGCTTTTAATTTTGCAAATTTTAATTTTTTTCGCGGAGCAAAGCGGAATATTGGCGCGCGTTGCTTTTTTGTTCGACGAGTTTTTTTCGTTAATAGGGCTTAACGGCAGAGTGGTTTTTACTTTTTTAACGGGCTACGGTTGTACTGCCGCCGCCGCTTTTTGCGCCGAAGGATTAGAATGTGAAAACGCTAAAAACAGGGCTGTTTTATGTTTGCCGTTTATTCCGTGCTCTGCGAAAACGCCGGTCGTTTTATATTTGCTTTCTGCCGTAGGCGGAGGGTATTCTTTTTTGATATTTATACTTTTTAACGTTTTCGGTTTGCTTTTTGCGGCATTTTTCGCTTATATAAACAAAACGCTTAAAAAGCAAAATTCGGGTGAGCTTATAATCGAATTTCCGCCGATAAGAATTCCTAAAGCGAAAAACATGTTCAAACACTTGCAAAATTTTGCGAAAAGCTTTATAATCAAAATAGGTACTATCGTTTTTATCGTGTCGATGAGTTTTTGGCTTTTAGGCTCGATCACGCCGAGTTTTAAAATGGCTTCCGGTATCGAAAGCAGCGTTTTAAGCGTTATAGGCAAAAGTTTTTCTTTTATTTTTGCGCCTATAGGAATAAGCGATTGGCGATTTTCGCTTGCCGCGTTTGCGGGGCTTTTTGCCAAAGAAAGCGCGGTTTCGGTTTTGTTAGCTTGCGGCGCGAGCAAAATCGGAATAGCGTCCGCGCTAAGTTATTTAGTATTTTTTGCGCTTTATTCGCCGTGTTTTGCCGCTCTTTTTGCAATAAAAAAGGTTTGCGGCACGAAATACGCGTTGCATTGCTTCGTTTTTCA
>CAZNKA010000016.1:0-11398 GCA_964573495.1 uncultured Acidiphilium sp.
AACGAAGCCGTATTCGGCGATTGCCGCGGTCGTGGCGTGGCTTCTGTGAGCGGTGCCAAACGCGTCGTTAACGTAAATATCGCAATAAGAAGCGAGTTTTTTGCAAAGAGCTTCGTCGCGTTTTTCTTCGCCGGCGTCGAAACGAGTGTTTTCTAAAAGAATAACTTCGCCGTCTTTGATTTCGCTAACGAGTTTATCGGAGCAAGGACCTACGAAGTCGTCGCTCATTTTTACTTCTTTGCCAAGAAGTTCTGAAAGGCGTTTAGATACGGGCTTAAGCGAAAATTTAGTAATATCTTTTGCGGCTTTAGCCATAAATTCTGCCTTTAAAGCTTCGCGCTCAGATTCGGGAGCGGCTTCTACTTTGGCTTTTTCTTTTTTGTTAAGCCCCCAATTCGGCGACAAAACGTTGTGAGGTTTGCCGAGATGCGAACATAAAATAACTTTCGCGCCGTTATCGGCAAGATATTTTATCGTGGGCAAAGCGCCGTTAATACGATTATCGTCGGTTATAACACCGTCTTTCATGGGTACGTTAAAATCTACCCTTACGAGGCATCTTTTGCCTTTTACGTCTACGTCTTTTATGGACTTCTTGTTCATATAAAAAGCTCCTTATGTTGTTTTTTTATATACTTCCGCGTAATATAATACACTTTAACCGAAAAATTGTCAATCGATTTTTCGCCTTTTGCATATTCGCGGTAATTAAACTTTTTTATCGCGCAGGTTTTGCTAAAACTTTTGTAGCAATTTTATTTTTGCTTGCTGCTTCTCGCGCGGTTTTGTTCTGCGTTCTTCTTGCGATTTGCTTTGCGATTTACTTTGCGATTTTTAAATATGCGTTTTTCATAAAAAGCGCGTCGACATCCTGATGCCCCGCAGATTCGCAAATTATATGCGGTTGCAGTTTGAGATTGCAAAGAGCTTCGGCAAGCGGCTCGAATTCGGGCCCGTACTTTTGGTCGTCGAAATTAAGATGGCGAAGTTCGCCCTTAGGTCCGTATTGAATTTTTGAAAAATGCACGTGAAAATTTTTAACGCGCTCGTAGCCGAGTTTTTCAATCATATATTCTAGGCGAATTTGATAATCGCGCACGGTTTTAAGGCTGCCTTGTTCGCGCGCGTTGACGTGCCCGAAATCTATCGCGGGCAAAAACAGCTCGTCTACCGAACAAAAATCAACCACTTCTTCTATCGTGCCTATTTGCCCTTGCTTACCCATCGTTTCGGGGCAATAAACGCAATCGGTTAAGCTAAGTTCGCGAATTTTTTCGGCTAAACGTTTAAAATTATCTTTCGCCCTGCCGACGGCGACGACTCGTTCGTCTTTCCCTTGCGTGGCGGGGTGAAAAACAACGCGGTTGCCACCCATAAGCGAACACGCATTAGCGCTTTGAACAACGTAGCCGAAACTTTTTTGCACCATTTCACCGTCCGCGTTGGCAAGGTTTATAAAATAAGGCGCGTGAACGCTGATTTCCACGCCGACGGCGTTAAAGGCGGCGCATATGGAACGAGCTTTTTGCTCTCCCATTAAAACGCCTCTGCCGAACGAGTATTCGAAGGCCTCGAGCCCTAAATTTTTTACCCATTCCGCACTTTGTTCAGTATTTTTTTTACCCGCGGCAAAAAAGGCTTCCGAATTGCCGCTCGGTCCGAATTTTATCATTTATTTTACCTTATATTTTTATCAGTTTCGTTGGATTTGTTATCTTAATTTTACTTGTCCGACGCGTTAAAAAGCGAGCGAGCGAATTTCACGTCTTCAAAAAGCCTGTTTTTTAACTGCTCCGCGCTTTCGAATTTAAAATCGCAACGAATAAACTCGTCGAAATAAAGCTTAATTCGCTTGCCGTAAATATCGCCGTTAAAATCGATAAAATGCGTTTCGACCAGCAGTTTTTGCACGCCGAACGTGGGTGCGCCGCCGTAGTTCGTAACGCCGATATATCGTTTTCCGTTTATATCCGCATGCGTAACGTAAACTCCGTTTTTTAACTTAAGCTTGCTTTCTTCGATGCCGATATTCGCCGTGGGGAAGCCTAATTTTCTGCCTTGCTCTCTGCCGTGAGTTACGGTGCCTTTTATAAAATAGTTTGCGCCCAAAAATTCTGCAGCGGATTTTACGTCGCCGTTTTTTAGAGCGGATTTTATCGTTCGCGCGGATATTTTTTCGTTATTTATGCATAAAAATTCAACCTGCTTAAACGCTATGCCGTTTTTATCGCAAAAAGCTTTTAGCGTTTGAGCGTTGCCCGAAGCGTTTTTCCCGAAAGTATAATCGCTTCCGCACAAAAAACATTCAGCGTTAAAATCGGTTTTTAGTTTATTTAAAAAAACTTCAGCGGAAAGTTCGGAAAACTCGTTTGTAAAAAGTGCTCGTATAACACCGTTAACGGCAAGTTCGGCAAAAATATCAAGCCGCTCGCCGTAAGTATAAACAATTCCGCTTTTAGCGGAATTAACCCACGATAAATCGCCGTCCAACGTAAAAATCAAAAAGCGAAGATTATTTTCGCGAGCAATTTTTTGCCCTTGCTCGATAATAAAACGATGCCCTAAATGCACGCCGTCGAACCCGCCGAGAGCGATAACCGAACCGCCTTTTATTTTATCTTTTCCGAATAAATATTCATTCATAGAAAAACCTTTTTTAGCGTTCTTTAGCCGCGAACGTACGGCTTAACGGTTAACCTACAGCAAGACACATGCCCTACGCCCCAGAAATTCCCGCAACAATAAACCAAATAATCGCCGTCGGAAAAAGCAAATTCGTCGTGCAAACCGTTAAGAAGCCTTTCGCCTTCGCGCTCACTTAAATCGATACGAGGCAAATCGAGAACTGCATCGCTTTTTATAAGCAAATCGGCTATATTTTCCGCGTTTTCTATATCTTCGA
Organism: uncultured Acidiphilium sp.; assembly: GCA_964573495.1. Taxonomy (GTDB): domain Bacteria; phylum Bacillota; class Clostridia; order Christensenellales; family Borkfalkiaceae; genus HGM11416. The sequence continues at coordinate 2,903 of CAZNKA010000016.1, forward strand.
TACTCACGCTGTTTTGCTTAGTGAAAAAGCCGCAAGCCACGCGTTCGAGTGCGGTCATCGTGCCGTAGCTGCCGACGGCTCTGCCGATATCTCGTGCGAGCGAACGAATATACGTGCCGCCCCCGCAAATTATTTCGAACTTAAAAACGCCTTTTTCGCGCTCGTCGTCCGCCCCGGGCAAAATTTTTATCGAATAGACGGTAACCTTTTTGGGAGCAAGCTCTACTGCGACGCCTTTGCGCGCCAATTTATAACTTTTAGTTCCGCACACGCATTTTGCCGAAAAAACCGGCGGAATTTGCATTATTTCGCCGCAAAAATTAGGCAATATATTTTCTATTTCGGCTTGCGAAGGAATTTTTCCGCAAACGAAAACGGGCTTTCCTTCCAAATCGAGAGTATCCGTTTCCGTTCCGAAAGTGAATTCTGCGATATAAGTTTTCTTTTTATCCAAAAGGCAATCGAAAAGCCGAGTAGCCTGCCCTATTCCGACGGGCAAAACGCCGCAAGCCAAAGGGTCTAAAGTTCCCATATGCCCGCACTTAAAGCCGATTTTTCGTTTAATTTTATTTAAGCAATACGCCGAACTCATGTTTTTCGGCTTATATACGTTTATAAATCCGTTCATTTTTTAAATATCCGAGTTTATTTCGATTGCGCGCACCAATTTTTCAAGCACTTCTTCGTAGGGGCCAGAAATCACGCAACCGCTTGCCAAAATATGACCGCCGCCGCCGAAATCGCCAGCAACGGCGTTCACGTTTACCTTGCCTTTACTGCGCAAACTCACTTTATAAAGCTCGTTTTTGGTTTCTAAAAGCGAGCACGCGACTTCCACGCCCTCTATCGAAAGCGGAAAATCGACGAACCCCTCAGTTAACTCGTTACCCGCGCCGAAGCAAGCTAAATTTTCACGCGTAGTGGTTATTACGGCTATTTTATCGTCGTCGAAAAAGCGCATGCCTTGCATAACGCAAGCAAACAATTTCGCGCGCGCCTTTTTCTGATTTTTAAACATATAATAGTTGATTTTATGCGCGTCCGCACCTAGCGAAACAAGTTTCCCGGCATAAGTTAACGCTTCTTCGCTCGTATTGGACTGCGAAAAATTACCTGTATCCGTTATTATTCCGAGCAGTAACGCCTCTGCTATTTTTTTATCGATATTAACGCCGGCAATCGATAAAAAAGCGCCTATATTTAAACAATTCGCCGCACAATCGCGCACGAAAAACTCACGCGCGTAGCGAGTGTTGGAAACATGGTGATCTATGCAAAAAGTATTCTTGTTAGACGAAAATATTCCGTAAGAAAGCCCGAGCATGTTTTCGCTTGCCACGTCTACCGCGATATGACAGCCGTAAGCCTTAGTAACAGCGTCGGGTGCTAAAATCTCTTTAAAAAACGGCTCGTAAGAATATTTTTCGGGAACGGCGCCGTCGCAAACGACGTTGCACTCCAAGCCTTTTTGCCTAAGCCCTAAACAAAGCGCCATAGCGGAGCCTAAAGTATCGCCGTCCGGGCGAGTATGGCAAAATATAAGCGCGCTGCCGCTCGTTAGAATGTCGGCGCACATATTTTCAAGCGTTTTACTTTGATTCATCGGGATTAATCCTCCGAATTTTCGCTATCCGATTTACAATCGTTCAAATCGTCGTTTAAACTTTCGCTATAGGTAAGACCGCTTAATATTTTTTCTATTTTTTCGCCGTATTCTTGCTGCCTATCGCGCAAAAAAGTAAATTCGGGCACGGTGCGAATATGCATCGCGCGCGAAAGCTCGCGGCGTAAAAATCCCGCGTTTTCGCTTATGGCTTCGAACGTAGCTTGCTTGCTTTGTTCGCTACCCGAAAACAAGCTTACGTAAACCTTTGCTTGCTTTAAATCGGCTGTGGTTTGAACCGCCGTTATAGAAAACATTTCCGTCATGCGAGGATCTTTAACCCGCTGCGTTAAAAGTTCGTATATTTGTTTTTTAAATTCGCTGTTAAGTCTTTTTTCTCTTTTTTCTTGCATTTTACCCTCCGCGCGCAAAATAAAATTGCCGCATTGCGTTCGTATAAAAGCGATAATCGCCTATCAAAAAAGGCAAACTTTTAAAATTTGCCTTCTTTCGTAACAGATTTTAATCGTTGTTTTCGACCACGATATAACTTTCGATAAAGTCGCCGACTTTAATATCGTTAAAGCCTTCGATCGAAATACCGCATTCGTAGCCCTGAGCAACTTCTTTAACTTCATCTTTAAAGCGTTTGAGCTGCATTACGTTACCTTCGCAAATCATAACGTCGTTACGATAAATACGAAGCTTTGCACTGCGAACGATCTTTCCGTCCGTAACGTAACACCCCGCGACCATTCCGACGCCTGTAATCTTAAACGTTTCGCGAACTTCCGCCTTACCTGTGTATTCATCGGTAAATTTGGGCGCAAGCATACCTTTCATTGCCTTTTTAACGTCTTCGATGGCTTCATAGATTATTCTGTAAAGCTTGACGTCGATATGGCTGCGTTCAGCCAAAGTTTTTGCCTTAGAATCCGGGCGAACGTTAAAGCCGATTATTATTGCGTTTGCGGAATCCGCAAGCATAACGTCTGTTTCGTTGATAGCGCCGACAGCCGCGTGTAAAACGTTAACCTTAACTTCGTCGTTCGAAAGCTCGGTAAGCGATTGCTTAACCGCTTCGGCAGAACCCTGAACGTCCGCTTTTATTATAAGATTTAAATTCTTAAGCTCGCCTTCGGAAATCTTAGAGAATAAGTCGTCTAAGCTGACCTTGGCTTGTTGACGGAGCATCATGTCTCGTTCTTTGTTTTTGCGTTCTTGAGCAACGGATTTAGAAAGCTTTTCTTCGTCTACGGCGAAAATCGCGTCACCCGCGTTGGGAACTTCTTCTAAACCTAAAATAGAAACGGCTACCGACGGACCGGCTTCTTTTACAACCGCGCCCTTATCGTTAATCATTGCCCTTACTCTGCCTACGACGGTGCCCGCAACGACGTTATCGCCCGTGCGAAGCGTTCCGTTTTGAACGAGTACGGTCGCCATAGGACCTTTGCCTTTATCGAGCTTAGCTTCGATAACCGTACCGCGCGCGTTTCTTGCGGGATTGGCTTTAAGTTCGCGCATTTCCGCCGTTAAAATAACGGCTTCCAAAAGTTTATCTATGCCCTGACCGGTTTTTGCGGAAACGGGAATCATCATAACCTCGCCGCCCCATTCTTCGACCAAGAGTTCTTGTTCGGAAAGCTGAGTTTTAAGGCGCTCTAAATCTACGTGCGGCTTATCAACCTTGTTTGCGGCTACTATTATCGAAACGCCCGCCGCTTTGGCGTGGTTTATGGCCTCGATCGTTTGCGGCATTATGCCGTCGTCCGCCGCGACGACTATTATCGCGACGTCCGTTACCTGAGCGCCGCGCGCGCGCATCGACGTGAATGCCGCGTGTCCCGGGGTATCTATAAACGTTATTTTATTGCCGTTGACTTCTACCGAATACGCGCCGATATGCTGAGTTATTCCGCCGGCTTCGCCGTCGGCAACGTTCGCGCTTCTTATTTTATCCAAAAGCGAAGTTTTGCCGTGGTCTACGTGCCCCATTACGGTTACGATGGGCGGACGTTTAATTAAAAGCGAATCGTCGTCTTTTTCTTCGTTAAAGCCCGCGCTTAATAATTCCTCGGCGCTCTTTTCGAGTTTAAGCTCTACTTCTATGCCGAGATCGGCAGCCAAAAACGCGGCTGTATCGTAATCGAGCGAATCGTTTATGGTTTTTACTATGCCTTCTTTAAACAAGCGCTTGGAAATTTCAACCGCGGAAATGCCTAACTTTTCGGAAAGCTCTTTAATAGGCGTCAATTCTTTGGTTAAAACTGCTTTTTCTATCTTTATAAAGTTTGCTTGATCTTCTTTCTTCTGCGTTTTTTTGCGCAACTTTCTGTACCCGGTTTTGTTTTCGTCGAAATCGGCTACCGTAAGTTCTTTAATGTGCGCGCGTTTGTTAAGCGGGCTTAAAGTATTGCGCTTTTCTTCGTAAGAACGCTCTGTTTTCTTTTTTACGGGCTTAGAATCCTTAGGCGGAACGAATGCGATTTCTTGCGGTCTGCGTAAACCGAAAGCGGGTTTTTGACCGCCGGTAATGCTGCTCGCACCGAAAGGACGTTGCGCTCCGCGCTGTGCGGGTGCGCCGACAGGTCTTTCGCCCCTAGGTGCGTAACCGCCCTGAGGTCTTTCTCCTCGTTCGCCGCGCTCGTTTTTGAAAATACGCTTGCCGTCCGGCGTGTATTCGCGCTGAGGCGCCTTCGGGTCCGCCTTTTTTACTATAAAGCTGAGAATCGACTTTTTAGGCGGTTCTGCAGGTTTAGTTTCTTCTTCTTTTTTAGCTTCCGAAACGGGAGCCGAAGCTTTTTGCTCCGCCTCTGCGTTTTTATCGCTTACCGATTCCGCTTTTTTAGCGGCTGCCGATTCTTTAACCTTTTTCTCTTTGGCTTTTTCGGCCGGCTTTTCGATCTCTTCAGCCGAAACTTCCGCGGCTTTTTGATTATCGGCGTGAACTTCCGCTACTTCTTCTTTTTCGGCTTTTTCTTTTTCGGCTTTTTCTTTATCCGCCGACTTTTCCGCAACGACGGCATCGGCTTTTTTGCGGGATTTTTTAGCGGGTTTTCCCGCGGGAGCGGGTTCGGCAACGCCGATCGACGCTTCGCTTACTGCGTCGACCTTAACCGTTTCGGCTATTTCGGCGTCGTTTTTAACGGCCGTTTCGGGCGTCACTGCGGCTGCCTCAGAAGAAACTTCCCCTTCGGAAACGACTTCGACGTTATTCGAAGACGAAACTTCCTCGGCTTTTTTTGCCGCGTCGATAGACGCCTGCTTTTCGCCGAGTTTTTTCAAAACGGCGTTCGCCTTTGCTTGCGATTGCTTAATCTGCTCGAAAAGCTTATCGAGATTGCCGTCTTTTAAAATTTGACCGAGGGCTTTTATGTTTTTTGTGTTATCCTGTCTTTCATCCATGCTAGCGAACGATTCCTCCCGAAACAACAGAAAAATTTTCGTTTAAATTATTTAAGATTGCGGCGGCTAAATTTTTATCGGTAACAGCCGCGATTTTGCAATTTTGTTTGCCTAATAAATCTTCGAGCGGTATTAAGCACTCTACTACGGGGCATTTTAGCCTTACGCCTGCGGAAATCGCCTGTTTTTTGGCGTTTTGCGAGCCGCTGTTGCACATAAGCACGAGATCCGCGCGCCTTAAGTGCGAAACACCGTCGCTGCCGGTGATTACGGCGCGTTTTTTTAGCGCGAACCCTAAAAACGTTTCAACCTTGCTTTTCGTTTGCAAAAGTATTCTCCAACGAATCGTAGATTTCGGCGGGCACTTCCGACGAAAACGCGCGATTCAACATTTTTGCTTTTCTTAATTTTTTAAGGCACTCTTTATCGCCGCAAACGTAAGCGCCGCGCCCGTCTGCTTTACCGCTTAAATCTATGATAAATTTACCTTCCGGCGTACGAACGACGCGAACCAGCTCGCTTTTTAAAAATTCGCGGCGACAACAAATACAAGTGCGAATGGGTTTTCTTTTTTCCACGGTAAACTCCGCAACAAATTCCGATTATTCGGCGGGCGTTTCGGCTTGTTCTTGCGATTCGCCTTCGCCCGAAAGCATATCGGGATCGTAACCGAGTTCGGTACGAGCCTTGCTTTCGCTCTTAACGTCGACTTTCCAACCGGTAAGCCTTGCGGCAAGGCGAGCGTTTTGCCCGTCTTTACCGATAGCGAGCGATAATTTATCGTCCGGCACGATAACCCTTGCGACTTTTTCCCCCTCAACGGCGGTAACCATTAAGACTTTAGCGGGCGCAAGCGCTTTCGCGATGAATTCCAACGGATCTTCGCTATAAACGATTATATCGATTTTTTCGCCGTTGAGTTCGTTTACGACGGCATTAACGCGCGCCCCTTTAGGACCTACGCACGCACCGACCGGATCAATATTTTTATCTTCAGTGTAAATTGCTATTTTAGTACGTTGACCAGCTTCGCGAGCTACGGCTTTGATGGTTATTATACCCTGCTTGATTTCGGGCACTTCGTTTTCGAAAAGCTTTTTAACCAAGCCGGGCGCGCTGCGCGAAACTAAAATCTGCGCCCCGCGTGAATCGCTCGTTACGCGGCGAACGTAAACCTTTAAAGTATCGCCGACGTTATACGTTTCGCCCGTGACTTGATCTTGCGGACGCATAACGCCCTCGATTTGCCCTCCGCCGATTTCGACGTAAACGTTTTTATTTTCTACGCGGCGAACCACGCACGAGTGAATTTCATTTTCTTTATCTTCGAATTCGGCAATCGTATTGTCGCGTTCGGCTTCGCGGAGTTTTTGTTTAACTACTTGAATAGCCGTTTGCGTAGCTATACGGCTGAACTGTTTGGGAATAAACTCTTGCTCGAACGTTTCGCCGAGTTTATATGATTTTTTAACCGCGCGCGCGTCTTCGAGCGAAATTTCGGTTTCCGCGTCTGCAACTTCCGACACGATTGTTTTAACCATGCAAAATTTTACGGCGAACTTTTCGGGGTTCATTTTTATTTTAACGTTGCCTTGAATGCTGTATTGGCGCTTGTACGCGAGAGCGAGAGCGTTTTCGAGCGTTTCCAAAAGCATATTCGTATCCATGCCTTTATCGGCAAGTTCTTCGAGAGCCAGAAAAAATTCCTTGTTCATAATTTATAATTCCTCCGAGCGGCACGCCGCCTTATGAGTTTAAGTTTTATTGTTTTCTATCGCAAAAATCGGCACACGCGTTGAAAAAAAGCGATTAGTCGAAGAATTTTATAGCTATATTTACCTTAGCCACACGGCTTTTATCGAATTTAACGCTTTCGTTATCGATTAAAACGGTAAAGGTATTATCGTCGTAATCGGTGAGCGTGCCCTCGAAATATTTTTTGCCCTTAATCGGTGCGAAAAGTTTAATTTCGACGTCTTGCCCCAAAGCTTTATCGAAATCGCGCGGAGTTTTAAGCGGCCTATCCAAACCGGGGCTTGAAACGTTAAGCGTATACGCCGCGCCCAAAGTAAAATCGAAATCGTCTAAAACGGGGTCTATCGCGTTGTGATACTTTTCGCACGTGTTTAAATCTACGCCGTCTTCGGTATCGATATACACGGTAAGCGAAGGATTTTTGCTCATTTTAAACTCGACGTCGACTACTTCGATATTCATTTTTTCGGCTATATTGCAAAGAAGTGCCTTAAGTTCGGCAATATCTTTCGTTTTCATAAAAACACCCCCAACCGCGCAAAAATCCGCGTGATAAAGTTTATACATAAAAATTTGAGAGCGGCATTCCACTCTCAAATAGTAAGTACGATATTCAAGCGTAATTATTTTAACATATTATACGCAGTTTTGCAAGCGTTTTTTCGTTTTATTTGAATTTTGTGCCTTTTTTTGATTTTTTCGGCTAATATTTTGTTTCTTACCGTTTTAGTTTACAATTCACCCTTGATTTTTATCAATTCGATAAAAAGCTGAGCCGTTGCCAACGCGTCGCTATACGCGCGGTGATGCAAAAATTCTATTCCGAAATGCGCGCAAACCGTGTTCAATTTATAATTGGCAAGACCTTTTACAAGAGCGCGCGAAAGGTCCAGAGTATCCATTCCGCGATTGTTGTACACGTATCCGCACGGCTTAGACAAATTTTTTATAAAGTTGTAGTCGAAAGGCAGATTGTGCGCGACTATCACGCTTCCGTGGCAAAATTTATACAAATCGCCGGCAACGTCCTCGAACTTGGGGGCGTCCGCCACCATTTCGTCGGTTATTCCGGTAAGCTCGACCACTTCGGGCGGAATTTTACGCTCGGGATTAACCATCGTGGCGAATTTACATGCGATTTTTCCGTCTATTATTTTAACGGCGCCTATTTCGGTAACTTTATCCTCCGAAGCACTGGTACCCGTCGTTTCCAAATCGACAACGACGATAGACGTACCCATAAGCGCGGCAGGTAAAGTTTGATCGGAAAACATATCCGTTTGCCGAACCTCTTCGATATCGCTCGGAAACACGTTCAAATAAGTTTCGGGCGGGCGGCGCGACGCGCGCTCTTGATAAACGAAGTTTTTCGGCAAACTGCAAAAATTAAGGCTTTTTATGGTAAAACGATGATAGCCGTTTACTTGTTCGCACTTGCCGCCCGCTATAACCTCGCTGCCTTCTTGAACCTTTTCCATTTTTCGTATTATTTCTTTAGTAGAAAACACCGTGCCGGACATCTTGCCCGTTCCGTCCGATATTTCGACGATGTAAAAAGGTTTACCCGTCTTAGTTTCGCGCTCGCGCACGGAAAGCACTTTTCCCGCAACGGTAAGCTCGCCCGTGCGTTCCGACGCGTCTTCTATGTAAACGGCTTCGGTTCCGTCTTCGTTATCGAAAAGACGCGTTACGTCCGACACGTTGAAAGTTCTTACGGGAATAGCTTCGAT
>CAZNKA010000016.1:11498-17282 GCA_964573495.1 uncultured Acidiphilium sp.
TTTACCGACGGATATTTTTCGCATATAAAGTCGTAAACGGATTTTTTCGCGATGTCTGCGTCGCAAACGCTTTTTTTAACGCTTACGCAAACTTCGGCAAACGGAAGCTCTCTTTTTACAAACTCCGTTATTTTTTGCTCGTCGTCAGGCGAAAAAGCATGCGAAGTGATTAAAGACAACTCCAACGTCTTTTGATTTTTTCGATAAAGCGCGCGCGAAAGCTTCATTTTGCAAGCTCCGCCCTCAAGCGCGCTGAGTTTTTTTACAAATTCAGTCATTTTTTCCTTTACGTTTTAACGGCTAGCCGTCAGCGAATAGTTTCTACGACGGCGTCGATTTCTTTTAAAAATTCACGTTCGGCGTTTTTGGCGGGAATGGTTTTATAAACTTCGCCCTTTTTAAAAATTACGCATTTTTCGCCGTTACCGGCAATACCCAAATCGCAGTCTTTAGCCTCGCCGGGTCCGTTGACCACGCACCCCATAACCGCGATTTTTAAAGGCTTTTTTATAGCCGAAACGTAATCTTCTACGCGGGACGCAAGCCCCATGCAATCGTATTCCGTTCTACCGCACGTGGGGCAAGCGATAACTTCGGCGAAATTATTATCCAGTCCCACCGCACGCAAAAGCTTGACGCCCGCCTTTACTTCTTCTTCAGGCGCGGCGGAAAGCGAATATCTTATAGTATCGCCCACGCCGCACAGTAAAAGCGCGCCTATTCCCGCGCTGCCTTTAATTATTCCGCTGTTTAAAGTGCCCGCCTCCGTAACGCCGACGTGCAACGGATAATTAGTTTTTTCGCTTAGATATTTATAAGTTTTTACAGTGAGCGGAACGGACGACGCTTTTGCCGATATCACTATATCGTAAAAACCGTATTTTTCGAGCATGGCTACTTTTTCAAGCGCGCTTTCCGCAAGCGAAATTTCGTTTTTTCCGTATTTTAAAGCGTATTTTTTTTCTACGCTGCCGCTGTTGGACCCTACTCTGCACGCGGCTCCGCTGTATTTTAAGGCTTTAGCCAAAGCTTCCACGCCGCTTTCCAGACCGATATTACCGGGGTTTATACGCACCTTGTCTACGCCTTGCTCTATAGCCCCGATTGCCAACTTATAGTCGAAATGAATATCCGCCACCAAGGGTATTTTTATTGCGTCTTTAATTTTTTTTATGGCTTTTACGTCGGCTTCGTCTTTAACCGAAACGCGAATTATATCGCACCCAAAAGCCTCTAAACGCCTTATTTGCTCGATTACGCGCTCGCTGTATTCGGTTTTTATATTACACATGGACTGAACGGCTATTTTTTCGCCGCCGCCTATATATAAGCCGCCTATTTTTACTTTTTTGGTCATTTTTATTGCCTGTTCAGTTCGTATAAAATTTTAAGACCTTCCAATGTAAGAGTACGGTCGGAATAATCGATACACTTGGCTTCTTCGGCGATTATCGCGCCCAAGCCGCCCGTCGCGACGACGACCGAGTTCGGGTTTTTAAGTTCTTTTTTGGTTTTTGCGACGAGATATTCCACAAGCCCCGCAAAACCGTACAAAAGCCCCGCTTGCATGTTCGTGATAGTATCTTTACAGATAACGCTTTTTGGCAACTCTAACTCGATATTAGGAAGTTTAGCCGTTCCGTTAACGAGCGAATCGAGCGAGCTTTTTATTCCCGGAGCGATAACGCCGCCTATAAGCTCGCCTTTTTCGGTTATTACGTTTATAGTGGTAGCCGTGCCGAAATCTATACAAATTACCGGGACTTTTCCGCCGTATTTTTTATAAGCGGCAACGCTGTTTACTATTCTGTCCGCCCCGACCTCTCGCGGATTGTCCACACGGACGTTTATCCCTGTTTTTAACCCGGCTTCGACGTTTACGGGCTTTATGTGAAAATAAGCCTCGCACATATGCGCGATGGTATAATTCAACTGCGGAATTACGGACGACATGATTATGCCTTCGAGCTTAGAGCTGTCCAACCCCGCGGCGGAAAACAAATCGCGTACCAAAACGCCGTACTCGTCGGCAGTGGAACTTCTTTTCGAAGCCACGCGAAAAGAGGCGTTAAGCTTGTCCCCTTCGAAAATGGCGAATTTAATATTCGTGTTGCCTACGTCTATGCATAAAATCATATATATTTACTCCGTTGCGCGCAAAAACGCGCTTTTGGCAATTAAAGCGTTTTAGTGAAATCGTATAACTTTTCGGCTATGATTTTCGCGCCCGCGTCGGAGGGATGAAGCCCGTCCGGCATATAAAGTTCCTTAATCACGTCTACCTTAGGTTGCAATCCGCTTGCGCCCCATAAATCCAAAACGGGGATCGAATAGTATTCGGCAACTTCTTTTATCGCGGCGACGTAATCTCTTAAAGGCTTGCACGGCAAACCTATTTCGTTAACGGTTACGTCCTCGCTGGTTCTGTGAAGCGGAGTTAAAATAACAATTTTAGCGTACGGATATTTGGTTATAAGCTTAGCGCACAAAACGTGCAAAGCGCCCAAAAACGTTTGCTCCGTTCTATCGTAAAACTGCCCGAAAGGCGCGTCGCCGTGCCCGAAATCGTTAGTTCCGCCGAAAACGACTACTAAATCGGCATCCGCAGGCATTCTGTCCGCGCGCATGTTGTAGTCGTCGTCGAACCGAGCGTTCTCGCTTGGGGTATGCTGACGAGCTATTCTCGTGCCGCCAATTCCGTAATTTATTACGTTCGCGCCCGAAATTTTGCCGAACACGCTTACGTACCCCGTTTCGGGCGGATTGGTCGTTCCGCAACCCTCGGTTATACTGTCGCCTAAAAATAAAACTTTTTTGCCTTTGACTTCCATATTGAATATCTCCCGTATAATATCTGAAATACTGAAATAAATAGTTTTCGTTTTTTATTTGTTTTTGCCCACCATGCGTATGACCGTAAAAAAGAGCGGCGTAGCTATCGCGTTGACGCACAGTTCCACTAAAAAATTCACGCCCGCGCAACCTATAAAAATAAAATGCGTAAAAGCTTCGGCATCGCCCATAAATCCGTTTTTCATAAAAGCAGTTACGAACGACGAGCTAAACGCAAGGCTTAAAAGCGCAAATATCGCGGTGTTGACTATCGGTGCCGAAAGAGACGCGGTTATTATCCCCGCTTTTTCGCTTTTTTTGCAGATAAGGTTAAAAAGTACGCCGGGCACGACGCCTGCTAAAATTCCTTTTGAAAAAATAATGAGAGTGGTTGCCCAAGGGTTTGCCGTAAACATGACATAAGTGAATAAATCTGCGCCGAAAACGCCGAATAAAAACACTATAAACGAAAACACAAACCCCAAAATTCCGCCCGCAATTGGACCGATAACGCATGAACCGATTACGATGGGAATGAGCACCAACGAAAAACTGGTAGCTCCTAGCTTTATCGAGCCCAGTCCCGCTTGCAAAACGACGACGAGCGCGATAAGCACTCCGAGTGCGGCGATATTTTTCGCCGTGAAAAAACCTGCTTTGTCCTTCGACATAAAACCTCCAATCGGATTCCGAACGCGAAACGGCGTAAAACGACGCAAAACGAAACGGATATCCGTCGAAAAAAAAAATATTATTTCGGAATTTACGGTCGTTCCGATTGCTCGTGAACGCCTAAAAACAAATCCCGCCTCTAATTATAGCCAAAAAATATTTTAAAAGCAACTTTTTTACCCATAAAACTCTTTTTGTTTTGTTTTTTTAAACTTGAAAACTGTAACAAAAAGATAAATGGCAACGTATTATGTATTGATAGCAAAAAAAATCTTGCTAAACGGAGGAAAAAAATGAACTGTTTAGGCTTTTTAAACGATAATTGCAACCTCTGGTTGCTCATCATTCTTTTAATAGTTTGCGGTGGCGGCTGCGGTTGCGTTAACAAAATAGTAGATAAAATGTGCGGCTGCGGAATGCTCCCCTTGCTTTTAGTCCTTTTGTGTTGCTGCAATAACGGTTGCGGTTGCAAAGACCCGAAACCGCCCTTCCCCGGCTGCGGTTGCAAATAATTTTATAATTATTTAAGCTTTGCGCGTAAAAAAACAAATTCCCTTTACGAACGAGAAAAAAATTGCCGAATATTAAACGCTGAAACGCTTTTAAAAATCAAGCTTTTTTAAAAATACATAGCCGCCTTCTTTTGTGAAAATTTTTTCATAAAAGCTGGCGGCGAATTTTTTAAAAGATGTTGACTTATTCTGCCGTTATATAGTATAATTACGGTAGCAAAATAAGGAGGTGCTTTATGGCTTCTAAAAAAGATTATTTCGGACTCAGCTGGATTGTAAGCTTAATTTTGGCTATTATCCCCGTTACTTCTTGGGTTTGCGGGTTTTTAACCAGAATAAAAGAAGGCAAAATCGTTGCGGGTATTCTTCGCATCGTTTTAGGTTGGAACATAATTTATATTTTAGACATAGTATTTATGATCTTAAACCATAGAATTTTAAGAATTCTTAACATCTGATTTTACCCGAAAAAACCGCTTTTTAAGCGGTTTTTTTCGTAGACAAATTTTTATTTTGTTACACAAAACAAAGATTTTTACATGTACGGATAAAAGAATTTTTTAAACACATACTTTTTTTATGCTTATCATTTTCGTGCGGGCGATTGTTTTATATATAGTTTTGCTTGTAGTAATGCGGCTTATGGGTAAACGCCAAATAGGCGAAATGCAGCCGTTTGAATTTATTATAACCCTCTTAATAGCGGAAGTCGCGTGCGTTCCCATGACGGACGTATCAATCCCGCTTTCTTACGGAATAGTTTCGGTTATAGCCGTATTCGTTTTGCATCAGCTAATGTCCGTAATAGAGCGTGCGGGCAACGCCGTTAAGCTTGCCATAAGCGGCAAACCTTCGGTAGTTATTACACCGCAAGGCGTTAATCTTGCGGAGCTAAGAAAAAACAATATGGGTTTAAGCGACCTTATAGAAGCCATGCGAACGAGCGGCTATTTTAAATTCGACGATTTATACTACGGGATTTTCGAAAGCAACGGCAAATTCAGCGCGCTTGAAAACCCGAATGCAGAAAAGGCGCGATCCTTTCCGATTTTAATAATCGAAAACGGAAAAATTCAGTCGGATAATCTTAAAAAATCGGGATTTGAAAAAAACGCGCTTTTTAAAGCGATAAGCAAACCCGAAAGCGAGCTTAAAAAAATAGAAGTGCTTACGATAGACGGAACGGGCGATTGCTATCTGCAATTAAAAAACGAGAATTTTAAAAAATTAAAAATCTCGCTTACTAAGGGGGTTAAATGGTAAAATCGATTATTTCCAGCGCTTGCGCGCTTGTAATTTTATTCGCCGCGTGTTTTTGCGAAAGCTCTTATATAAAAAACACGTTCGATTCGTTTTACGTTTTTTTGGAACAAACGGACGAAAAACTCGAAAAACAAACGGCGCAAGTCGAAGACGTGCGCGCCCTTCAACGCTTTTGGTTTGAAAAAAAACGAGTCCTTCATATTTTTATTCCGCATAACGAAATTAAAGAAATAGACCTGTGGCTTTCGGAATGCGCTGCGTTCACGGAAGAAGAAAACTTCGAAGAAGCCCGAACGAAAATCACCGTACTGTTATGCCTTTGCAAACAAATACCGAAAACGTTTTTGCTAAAAATAGAAAATATTTTTTAATTTTTCGCAAGCCGTAAAAAAAAGTACGCCGCAAACGCTTGACAAAAACACCTTTGTTTAATATAATATACGAGATATTAAACGCAGGTGTAGTTTAGTGGCAAAACAACAGCTTCCCAAGCTGTGGTTGTGAG
>CAZNKA010000017.1:0-4751 GCA_964573495.1 uncultured Acidiphilium sp.
TGCTTTTGTGTTTTTGTAATTTCATTTATATTTGGAATAACGGTAAATATTATAATTCAGGCACGGCTTTTCTTCCCCAAAACGGCACTGCCGGGGTTGAAGATCCTATAGCAAGCGGATGGACGTTTTTTGTTACTTTCTTAAGCGGGAACTATAAGACGTATAACAATTGGATAGGCAATGTTTTTTATGCTTATGCGCCGAACTATACGAAAACAATTGCCGCGTTAACGTTTATAGCTATGCTTTTTGCTATCTTAACTTTGTTTTTATCTGTTTTTTCGGCGTTAAAAAACAAACCCGTTTTAGGGATGATTTCTGCCGGATGCTCGCTTTTATCGGGAATACTGTTTATGGTTTGCTTTATTTTACCGTTAACGAAAGAAATGCATACGTTAATAGTAGGCGATTATTATAAGGCTCCTTCATTTTGTCAAGGCAACCCCGCGTGCTCGCTGAAATCGCTTGCCATACTTCCCGCGCTCGTTATGTTAGGCGCGTGCGCCGTTTCGGTTTACGCCGCCGTTAAATTCATTAAAATCAAAAAACCTTCAAAAAACGATTAAACTTAAAAAAACAATCGTCAAATCAAAAAAGGCATATCCCGCAAAGGGGTATACCTTTTTTTGTTAGTATTATTTAATTTTTTAAAGCCGTTATGGGAACAACGTAAACGCCGTCCTCTCGCCTATATGCCGCGTTAGACATTCCGCAAATAACGCACAAAACGCAAGGCGCTTTGCCACCTTCGTTTTTAATTTTATTCCTTATCGAAACAAGGTTTTCGGCAGCTTTATC
The DNA here is from genome assembly GCA_964573495.1 of uncultured Acidiphilium sp. Taxonomy (GTDB): domain Bacteria; phylum Bacillota; class Clostridia; order Christensenellales; family Borkfalkiaceae; genus HGM11416. Next base: position 799 of record CAZNKA010000017.1, read on the forward strand.
GATTTGGTTTGCTCCGAGTTTTATTTCAAAAGCGCACCAGCGCCCGTCTTTTAGTTCGATAACCGCGTCGATTTCTTTATTTGCGTAATCTTGATAGTGGAACAATTGCGCTCCGAACGAACTCGCATAAATTCTAAGATCCCTTTCGCAAAGTGCTTCGAATAAAAACCCGAACATTTCGAGGTCGTTAATCAATTTTTTAGGGGTTAATTTAAGCAATGCGCAGGTTAGGGCGGTATCGCAAAAATGGCGTTTTTCGGCTTGCTTTACCCTCGCCGAAGAACGAATGTTCGAAGAAAAGGGCTTCTGATTGTCAAGCAAAAACAACCGCTCGAAAACGTTCAGATATGTTGCCACGCTGTCGTAATCTACCGTTTCGTCGTCGTTTTCTTTTATGTCGTTTGCCAATTTCTTTTTAGTCGCGGTAGTGCTTTCGTTCCGCGCAAGCGAACGTAAAAGCAATCTCATTTTATCTATATCGTAACGCTTCTCGTCTATTCGTTGTGCGTCGTCGGTTAAAATGGTTTCGATATAAGATTCGGCAATCAGCCGTGCACTTTCGGTTGAGAGGTCTATTGCCCCCGGGAAACCTCCGCGAACGACGTAATTTGCAAGGTCGGATAGCGCGACTTCGCCGGTGAGTGTGGGGGTAAATTGCCCTTCGCACAAGTTTTCAAGCGAAATTTTTCCGCTCGAATCGCCCGATTCGTAAAGCGACATCGTTCTCATCCGTAATCTGCCTATTCTTCCCACGCCGCTGTGCACTCTGTTTTCGCGATTGGGGGTAGATGAGCCGGTTAAAATAAATTGCCCCTTTTCACCCCTTTGATCGACGGTGTAACGCACCGCGTCCCAAATGCAATCCGCTTCTTGCCATTCGTCAATCAGCCGCGGCGTTGCGCCTTCCAATACAACGGCGGGCGAAGTTTCTGCCAGCTTCTTGTTTTGAAAATTATTCGCAGGGTCGGCAATAAGAAATTCGCTGTTTGCGTTATGCGATGAAATCCAAGTTTTGCCGCACCATTTCGGGCCTTCTATGCAAACCGCGCCGAAAACGGATAAATACTTTTGAACTTGTTCGTCCATAATTCTTGCTCTGTATTTTTTATTATCGGCAATCTTTTTCATTGTAATCCCCCTTGTTTTTATTTTATTATGCCACATTTTTTTATTTTTTGCAACTGTATTCGGCACGATTTTGAAAATTCATTCGGCATGATTTCGAGTTTTTATTCGGTATGATTTGAGAATTCTGTTCGGCATGATTTTGAAGTTTCGTTCGGCATGATTTTAAAAATCCGCGGTTAATTTTAGATTTTTTTAAGCGGCTTTTTTTAAAATATCCGTTAAAGCGGCGTAAAAAAATAATGAAAAACGCGCGTAAATACTAATAAAAATAAAAAACGGCGCTTTTTAAATCGGCGCCGAAATTTTAAAAGTTGCGTTTATAAAATTAATAATAACTTATTCGTTATTTTATTTGGAATTTTTTACTTTTGCTTTTTTGGGTTTAGCTTGAAAAATCGCAAATAAATCGAGTATCGCTTCGATAATAAAGCAAACGCCTATTATTATAAAAATAACGTTTGCAATCGTTCCCACGTTCGCAAAAAGCAGGCAAAGCCCGATAAGGATATTCATGATCGGGTTAGAATAAACCGCAATAAAGTCTCTAACGGAAGTGATTTTTGTTTTGCTGGTGATAAAATTCCACAATTGAAGTGCGCCGTAAACGAGCATTAACGCGCCTATAACGTAACACGCGACTTCCAAAAGCGTCCAGCCGCAAATAATTATAAGCACGCCGATAGCTACTTTAATTACGAAAAGCAGATAATCGCGGCGTTCAAAAAGGTCTAGCGCGCCCAAAACGATTAGGCATACGCCGAAAATGGTCATCGCGACGTTTAAAATTTGGCTTTTAAAAATAATCAATAAAATACCGATTACCAAGGTGAGCGTCGCGCTGACGATTGCTTGATTTCTTTTCATCGTCGTCTCCTTTGTACTATGATTTTATGTTCGTATTATGATTTTTACAAGTAATTTATAAATAAAAACTTAATTAACGAAAAGCCTTCCCGCTTTAAGCGAGAAGGGCGTTCGTCGACATGGCGTAAGCCTCTTAAGTTTCGTTTTGCCGAGCGGCAAATTAGCGTTAAACGGCAAAAGCTAAGCCATGCGCGCCAAGATTAGTTGAATAAATCCTTATAAGCTTTGCTGAATTTAACCGAGGGGGTTTTGCAAGCGCCGATAGTAATCTTTTCGCCCGTTTTGGGGTTGATGCCTGCTCTTTCGGCTTTTTCTTTTACTTCAAAGGTAGCAAAGCCGGAAATGTGAACGTATTCGTCGTTCTTTAACGAATCGGTAAGCGTATCGACAAAGGCTTGGAAAAATCCGTCGGCCTCTTTGATAGTAACGCCCATTTTGTCTGCGTATGCTCTGATAAATTCACTCTTGTTCATTTTTCGTCCTCCGATATTTTGTTTAAACGCGCCGCATCGGCGCTTTTTCTATTTACATTATAGCATAAAATCGAATTTTAGCAAATGTTTTTAGTAAAATTTTTTGCAAAACGGCTTAAAATTTTAGATTTTTTTTATGATTTTGCGTTTTTTTAAGCTTTTAACCGCCATTGTGGCAAAAAAGCGGCTTTTATTCGGCTAAAATGTCTAACGCGAGCCTCTTATTTTAAACGCTTGACAAAAAAGCGCTTACGGTGTAAAATTATGAAAGAGCTGCGTTGATTAAAGCATCGATTCGTTTTTAACGCGCTCGTAGCGTTCGTTATTCGGGCGCAAGCTTTAAAAAAGGGGCATTGTTATGCAAACCGAGCTGTTAATAGAAAAGCTTAATTCAAAATCACGCATTATCAGGCGTTTGGCTTTGGCGAGCTTGAAAAGCCGCGAGCGTCGCGAGGCGGGGCTAAAACCCGAACCCGACGGCGAAGATGCGGCTTTAAACGTGCACACGCATTATTCGTTTTCGCCTTATTCGCCCGCCTTGGCTGCTTATTCGGCGTATAAGCGCGCGGTAAGCATAGCTTGCATTTGCGATTATGCTACGATTAGCGGAGTTAAGGAATTTTTTTCCGACTGTAAATTTTTGGGCGTTTTACCGCTCGCGGGGGTGGAAATAACCGCGCGCGACGGAGAAGCTGCGTATCCCGTGTCGTTATACGGTCTTTCGGATAAAGATTGCCGCGAATTAGAGCCGTTTTTACATTCTTTTCGCGAAAGTCGCGTTCAATCGGCGCGCAGTGCCACCGAACAAATAAATCGTCGTTTTAAAAAAGCCGGCGTTTGTATAGATTTCGATGCGGACGTTTTGGCGAATATAAAAAAGCGTCGCGGCGCCGCCGTTACTTATAAACATATTTATTACGCGATGAGTCAAAAGCTTATCGAAAAATACGGGCAGGGTAAGCCGCTTGCCGATTGCGTTCGCTATAAACTTTGCGTCGATATGCAAGAAAGCGAGTATAATTTGCTTTGCGACGGTCAAAATCCGTTTTATATTTACGATTTAGTGCTCGCGCTTCGCGCTAATTTGCATTTTTCTTCGTCGGATGGGCTGCCGCCGCTTGCCGAGGTGCTCAAAAACGCCAACGAGCGCGGGCTTATCGTCGCGTGCGAGTTTAAAAGTTCGTCCGGATGGCTCGAAAACGCCGCTTTAGAGCAAAAATGCCGCACGGAGTTCGAAGCTTTTGCCGATAAAGCCAAAAGTTTAGGTTTTAACGCCGTTTGTATTTCGCAAAAAAACACTACCGAAAAAACGCTTGCCGCTTATGCGGAAATTTTAGAACAAAAACAGATGTTGGCGCTCCCGCTCGAAAGAATAGAATATCCGCGCAGCAAATTCGAAAACAGATTGCCGAAAACGCTCAAGGGTTTGTTTGCGAAAAACGCTTACGCGGTGGCGGGTAATGCCGCAAGTGCCGCCGAAAACGAGGG
>CAZNKA010000017.1:4851-14991 GCA_964573495.1 uncultured Acidiphilium sp.
GGCTCGGCTATAGATTTTGCCACTCGATTTTGTTCGGATTTAGGCGAAGGAGAGCGGCTTATTTTTACTTCCGATTCGGGGTATTTTTCAGCGGGTAAAGGGCTAAGAAGCGCGATTTCCGCAACGGGGCGCGAAGCTTTGGTTTTTTGCGCCGACGACGGAGAGATAAATCCGCTTGCTCTGCGCGGTTTTTTTTCGTCTGCGAAAAATCCCGTTTGCGCCGTGATTATCGGTGCCGAAGATTTATATTGCGCCGTGGCGAGCGTTTGTTTAAAAAGCGGAATTCCGCTTGCTTTCGTTCCGCACGATTGTGAATTCAATTCTATTTTTTACGAGCGCGTGCAGAGTAAAAACGTTTGCGGTGAAAAAACTCAAGCCGAAAAATCTTATTCGAGTTCTTTTTGCGAACCCGAGTTTTTGATTATCGACGAAGATTTAATCGAAAAAACATCGGGTAAGCATAAAACGTATTCGGCGTGCTGCACGGTAGAAGCGGCGCGCGCGGCTCTTTTCGATTTGAACGCTTATTGCGAGCTTATCGAAAAAGATAACGATAAAAAAAGCGAGCTTTCAAAACTCGAACTCGTGCGGTCGCACTATTTAAAGGCGTTTGACCTTTTAAACGAATTTTATAAAACGCGAAAAATAGCGGCATTAGCGTCGGCTTGCGCGATAGTAGGCATTTGCTATCGATTTAATTTCGTTGCCAATGCGGCGGGCACTCTTGCACGGCTTTTAAAGCGCGGCGGTCGGCTCGAAAACGGTTTACGCGGAGAACTCGAATTATATTCCGCTCAAGCGCTGTTTTTGATATACGAATTATTTTTAAGCGAGAAGTTCTATAACGAATATTTTCACGCTTTTTACCCGCCCGACGTGTTTTTCAGAACAGAGCGGTTAAAAAACGATTATTCGCTAAGTTACGAGCAAATAAGCGAAGCTCTGCCGCTTTATTTGTTCGATGCCGAAAAAATAGAAGGGCTGCTTATAACGCTTATTCGTTCGCAAAAAATCAAAAGCGAGCTCGAAAATTTTAAAAGCGGTCTTATGCTCTGCCGCGAAAACTTAAAAGGCGTTTACGGCGGAAAAAGGCGCACCGTAAGGGATTATTCCGCGAAAAACAGGGCAAGCGCGTTGTTTTCTGCGCCGCTCGCAGCCGAAGGATTTTGCGTTCTTAAATTGGCTTACGCCGCCGGCGCACTTGAAAATATCGAAGTTTAAAATATAATCTGCCCGAAAATCGGCTCAAATGTATAAAAAAAGTATAATTTGTCTATAACTGTTCCGAACGGTTGTTTAAAACAATCGGTTCGGAATTTTTATTTGCGTCGGGATTTTTGACGCAACGTTCAGGTGTTAAATGAAAAAAATCGCATTAATCGCGCTTTCCGCTCTCACTTTAACAATTTTTTGTTTCGCTAAGGCGAGCGAGGGGGCTTTACCCGTTTGCCTTGCGATGCGCAAATTAGGCTTAGAATCGGGCGAGTGCGTTTACGAACTTTATCTTTATAAAAAATCGAGCGGATGTGAAATATTATCTTTTGCCGCCGAAAACGAAGTCGACTTGTTTAAAGCTTTACGCGGCAACGTTTGCTCGGTTAGCGGCGAGCGTTTGTTTTTTTCGAATCGAGCGCTTGCCGAACAAAATTATTCTTTCGGTAAAATAATCGAATTTTTTGTTTCCGAGCTTCGCGCCGAAGAAGTTTTTTGCGAACAAGGCGACGGCTTTTATAATAAATACTATTATTCGCCGCGTATAAAAAACTACGTTACCGTAGGTTCTAAGCGCGTTAATCTGCAAATTTCGCAAACGGAGGCGGGAGTGAGTGCGGCTTCGCCTTTGGCTTTCGGTTCTTATTAAACGCAAAGATTAAAAATTTTGCCGCAAAAAGTCTTTTTAAAAAATTTTCGCGGAAAGGGTTAAAACCAAAAAAAATCGGTAAAAATTTACATATAACTTTTCGGAGGTAACAAAATGGAATCAAAAAAAGCAAAAAAACAAAGTTTTTTAAGGCGTAACGCATATTATTTCGTAGTGGCGTTCGTTTTACTGGCGGCGATAACGGTATCGGTTATTTTACTGGTTTCGGGAAAAGACCCGATTCAGTCCGTGGATAAACCCGCTTCGTCTACGCCTAGCGCATCGGGGCAGGTTAACCCAGGCGCTTCGGCAAATAACGGCGACGTAGCAGAACCCGACGGCGGCAACGATACTCCTACGGACATAGTAGACGATAAACCTACGCAAAAGCCCGTCGAATTCGTTATGCCTGTAGAGGGAGCAACCGTAATACAGGAATACACGGCGGCAAGCGTGGCGTATAATCCTACGCTCAATATTTATACCGGACATTTGGCGATAGATTTTTCCGCGCCCGAAGGTACTGCGGTCGTTGCCGTTTACGACGGAGTTATAGAAAGCGTTAAAACGAGCTATCTTACCGGAACTACCGTAACCGTAAAGCACGAAAACGGGCTGAAAACGGTTTATAATTCGATTGAAGCGGGCGAAAATATCGTTGAGGGGTTAAGCGTGAAGCAGGGCGACGTTTTGGGTACGGTTTCTGCGAATAACAAGCAAGAATATAAAAGCGGACCGCATTTGCACTTCGAAGCGTACGAAAACGATAAAAAAATAGACCCCGCTAAATATCTTTCGATTACTCAGAAATAAAAAATAAAAAAACGAAAACGTTTTATTAAAAGCGTCTGCCTCGCAATATAATAATTGCGGGGCGTTTTTTATGAAAAGAATTAAAAAATTAAGTTTTTCGGTGGCGGTTGCGTTCGTTGCCGTGTTTGCCGTCGGATTTTTTTCGGGCTGCGGCAAGCAAAAAGAACAAAAAATAACTTACTCTATAAACGCGGATCTAAACGGCGACGTTTTGGATTGTTCGCTGGAATATTCGGAAAGCGGATTTTTCGGTAATTACGGGGAAGATTTGATTTTTTGTTTGCAGCCTAATTATTTGCGTTCTTGCGAAAATTGCTTGGCTTCGGGCGAAAATAGCGAAAACTCGTCGGGATTATCCGATTTTGCGGGCGAAAACGCAAAAAACGAAAGCGCGATTAATTCGGAGCTTCCTTTAAAAATAACGGGCGGTTCCGCGGCTAAGCTTTTGCAAGGCGGCGATTATGCTTTGGTAAAAGGGCAAAAATCGGGCGGCGTTTTGCGGGCAAAAATCGATTTTACGGTTAAAATACCCGAGAGCAACGGAAGGCTCGGCATTAGCGGCGAAGTAATAAGCCTTGCCGCTTTTTATCCTATTAAATGCGTTTATAACGAGGATTTAAATAAATGGTCTATTCAAAATCCCGCGCCGTTCGGCGACCCGTTTTTTTGCGATTTTGCCGATTACGAAATAACTTTAAACGTACCGTCTTGTTACGTCGTCGCCGGAGGTATGCCCGTCGGTTTAGATATTGCAGGGGGTATGGCGCGTTACGAATATTCGTTTAAAAATTATCGTGCGGCGGCGTTTTGCTTATCTAAAAACTTTAACGTAATTTCGCAAAAGTCGGGCAATAGGTCGATTAACTGCTATTTCGTTAAAAACGACGAAGAAAATATCGGCGAAGAAAAAGAAAGATGCGATTATGCCGTTTTTGAAAAATTAACTGAGCTCGCCGCCGAGGCTCTCGATTTTTTCGAAAGTCTTTACGGCGAATATCCTTACGATACGTATTCGCTTGCGTTCGTGCCGTATGACTACGGCGGCATGGAATATTCGGCGTTTTCGGTGATAAGTTCGAACGAAAACTTACAAAATACGATAAAGGCGGTCGTGCACGAAACGGCGCATCAGTGGCTCCCTCTGATTGTAGGAAATAACGAATATTCCGAAGCGTTTTTAGACGAAGGCTTTGCGGAGTTTTCGACGTTCGAATATTTACGCGCGCGCGGTTCCGATTTAGCCGACGGCATGTTGAAAAACGCTTGTGCCGCCATAAGCGATTTCGAAAGCTCTAACGCAAGCGGTTTGCGAATGGATAGAAGCTTAAACGAATTTTTAAGCGAAAACGACTATTACGTCAGCACCTACGCGCGCGGGCTCGTACTTTTTTACGAAACGCAAAATATTGCGGGGGCAAACGCTTTTAACGGCGCGCTTAAAAAATTTTTTTATAAAAACGCGTTCAGGTGCGCGGGTGTCAGTGAGTTTTTAAGCGCGCTTGCAAATAAAAAAGCCGAAAAAGTATTTTTAAGCATTGTAGCGTCTAGGGCGTTATTGCGCTTGCCAAAATAGAGTTTTCGGCGTATAATATATTCGATTAAAAACAAAAAACGAAATCGTGCGCTTAAAAAATTTTGTTCGGTATAATTGCGCGAACTATGCGATAATCGACCTATAGCGCCACTTTTTGTTTTTTATTAAGAGGAAAACAATGCGTTTGTTGCAATTTAAATGCCCGAAGTGCGGCAAAAAAAGCGAGGAACTAATAAAGGACGGATGCATTCCGCACTGCCGCGATTGCGGGGCGGAATTAGAGCGTGATTACAGCGGAAAAATGTTCGGTGCTACGGGAAAGCCTTCGGGCGGGTGTTCGGGCGATTGCTCGCATTGTTCGGGCTGTTCGCACTGAGGCTTGTCAAAGCGGTTTTTGGCGCTTTGCGCGTTGATGCCGCTCGCTGCAAATCGCAGCTATCATTAATAAATATAAAAATTTCGAAATGCGATTTTTTCGGTTGACAAATATTGCTTAAAATGATAGAATGAGAAAAGTATTTTATATGCAAGGGGTTATTGCGCCGTTTTTGCGTTAATCCCGCCTTCTTTTAAGGAGAAATTTATGAAAACGTTAAACAAAATTTTACTTTTTGCGCTTGTTTTAGTTACGGCGTTCACTTTTGTCGCTTGCACGGACGAAGATTCCGTCGACGAATCGCTCACCGGTTGGGCAATCGAATATGAAGTACACGATTTAGTCGACGAAAACGGCGAAAAAGTCGAGGGCAAAGAATACATTACCGTCGAAAACCTTTTCGTTGCGGACGGTACTGCTTTAGAAGTTAGCGGCTCTACCGTCGATTTCGACTATATAGACCTCGAGGTCGGCGTCGACGGCAAGCTTAAACATGCTTTAAAAGCCGATTCCGAAAAAGAGTACGACGATGAAAAAGACGGAAAAAAAGCTCTAAAAACAGAGGAAGTCGATTTAAGCAAATACGATCACGTCGAAATAGTCGACAGTGCTTTTTCGAATCAGCTTATTATCGGTTCGGTTAAAATCGGTTCTGCCGTAACCAAAATCGGTTCGGCTGTATTTTCGGGCTGCTCGAATATCACCGAAATGGATATTCCTTTCGTCGGAGGCGAAAAGGTAGGCGTTAACGCCGCTAAGATTTTCGGTTATATATTCGGAACTTCCGAAGTAGACGGTTGCACTTCGGTTACGATGAATTATAACACTACCGGTTCGGGTACTTATTATATCCCTTCCGGGCTTGAAAAAGTTACCGTTACTTGCGAGGGAACTTACGAACTTCCGCGCTATGCGTTCAACGCGATAACTTCGCTTAGACAAATAGTTTTGAACGGAGAAGTAACTTCTATAGGCGAAAGCGCGTTTTCGGGTTGCACGTCTTTAATCTCGTTCGATTTGCCCGCGAGCGTAACCGAAATCGGTCAAAAAGCGTTTTACGGTTGCACTTCGCTCATTTCCGTAAACTTTGCGAAAGACAGCAAGCTCGAAACCATTTTCCAAGAAGCGTTTTCGGGTTGCACCGAACTTGGTGCTTCTTTAATCGGAAAAAAAGTAGTAGTTTTCCCCGCGTCGCTTAAGACCGTTTACGGAAAAGCGTTTTACGGTTGCACCTCTTTAACTTCGGTCGATTTCACTGCTTCTTCCGGATTAACGTTAAGCGATTATTGCTTCTACGGTTGCTCCGCTCTCGAAAGCGCGAAGATTTCCTCTTCTTGCGCTTATGGTAAGTATACGTTCGGCAACTGCGCGGACGGTTTCGAATTGATGAAATAAGGCGAAAATCGGGCGCGAAACGAGTAGCTCGGCGTCAAATTGAATTTATGCCCGAAGTGCCGTTTTTTGCGGTCTTCGGGTTTTTTTACGAGATTTTACTTTTTTTAGTTTTTGTCGGCAAAGCCTTTTTGCCGATTTAGCGTTTAAATTTTAGGTGGTTTTATGAAAGACTTCGTGCATTTGCATTTACATACCGAATACAGCCTTTTAGACGGTGCCGCTCGGATAGACAAGGTTTTCGAGCTGGCTAAGTCGTTGGGGCAAAACGCGGTCGCTATAACCGACCACGGCAACATGTACGGCGTGGTATATTTTGCCGAACATGCCGCCAAGCTCGGAATGAAAGCTATTATCGGGTGCGAAATGTATATGTGTAACGACATGTATAAAAAGGATTCGAAAAACGCCGAATACGAGCATTTGGTTTTACTTTGCAAAAACGATCAAGGCTATAAAAACCTGATAAAACTCGATTCTATCGCTTATATAGACGGGTTTTATCGTAAGCCGCGATGCGATTATAAAACGCTCGAACAGCATAGCGAAGGGCTTATTTGTTTATCGGCGTGCCTTGCGGGGCGTGTTCCGCAGCTGCTTTTGGCGGGGCGTTACGACGACGCGAAAGAACACGCTTTGCATATGAAGCAAGTTTTCGGCGACGATTATTATATAGAAATACAAAATCACGGCATTGCCGAGCAACTTCAAATAAATCCGCTTTTAATAAGGCTTTCTAAGGAAACGGGGATAAAACTCGTAGCCTCCAACGACGTGCACTATTTGACCAAAGACGACGCGCTTATGCAAGAGGTTATGATGTGCATAAACACTCAAACCACCTTAGACGACCCTAAGCACATGCGCTTCGAAACAGAGGAATTTTATTTAAAAAGCCGCGAAGAAATGGAGCAAGTCTTCCCCGATTTGCCCGAAGCGTTGGATATAACCGCCGAAATAGCCGAAAAGTGCAGCGGCGACGTCATAAAGCTCAATAAAAAATGCGAGCCCGTTCGCGACGCGTCGCTTGTTCCCGGATATATTCCGCCGAACGGCATGACCGCTTACGATTATTTAAAAATGTTGGGAGAGGAGGGCTTAAAGCAAAAATATAAAGAAATCACGCCCGAAATTCGCGAACGCTTCGACTACGAGCTCAATACCATAAGCAAAATGGGCTATCTCGAATATTATTTAATCGTGTGGGACTACATCAACTTTTCACGCGAGCACGGTATATCGGTCGGTCCCGGGCGAGGTAGCGGCGTTAGCTCGATCGTCGCTTACGCGATAGGCATTACGGACGTAGAGCCCTTGCAATACAGCTTGATTTTCGAACGCTTTCTGAATATAGAGCGCGTTTCGATGCCCGACTTCGACGTAGACTTCGACCCCGAACGCCGCGAGGAAGTTATCGATTACGTGCGCGAAAAATACGGGCACGATAAAGTAGCGCAGATAGTTACTTTCGGTACGATGGCTTCGCGCGCGGCTATAAAGGACGTAGGGCGCGTTTTGAACGTTTCGTACGCCGAAATCGATAAAATTACCAAGCTTATGGACGGCAAACACGCGATTGCCGAGCTTTTGGGCTTAAAACCCAATAAAAAAGACGGCGACGTTACCGTTCGCGATTTTAAAGAACTTTACGAAACCGATCCTACCGTTAAAAACGTTATAGATATGGCTATGAAGCTCGAAGGTATGCCGCGCAATATTTCGGAACATGCCGCGGGCGTAATCATTTGCAACAAAGTGCTTTCGGATAACATTCCTTTGGCTCGCAACGGCGACGATATCGTAACGCAATTCAACATGAAGGTCGACGAGCAGATGGGCATGCTCAAAATGGACTTTTTGGCGTTAAAAACGCTGACCGACCTAAGAAAAGCTTGCGATTATATTTACGAAGACAAAGGCGTTAAAATAGACTTCCGCGAAATAGGTTACGAAGAAAAAGCCGCTTACGACCTGATAGGCAGCGGCGATACCGACGCGGTGTTCCAGCTAGAATCTCCGGGCATGAAAAAGTTCATGCGCGAGTTGCGCCCCGAAAATCTAGAAGACGTAATAGCGGGTATATCGCTTTACCGTCCTGGACCTATGGATTCTATTCCCAAATATATTAAATTTAAGCAAAACCCCGAAACGATGGTGTTTAAGCACGAGCTTTTGCGCCCCATTTTAACGGTTACGCACGGCGTTATAATCTATCAAGAGCAAGTTATGGAAATCGTGCGTAAGCTTGCGGGATTTACGTTCGGGCAAGCCGATATTATGCGCCGCGCCATGGGTAAAAAGAACATGGACGAAATGGCACGAATGAAAAATATTTTCATTTACGGCGAAACCAACGAAGACGGCAGCGTTAAAACGGACGGCGCCGTTCGCCGCGGAGTCCCGCCCGACGTCGCCGAAGACATATTCGACGAAATGGCGGGGTTTGCTCAGTACGCGTTTAACAAATCGCACGCGGCGGCATACGCTGTTTTGGCGTATCAGACCGCGTATTTAAAGGCGTTTTATCCGCACGAGTTTTTGGCGGCTATCTTAAACGACCGAATCGATAAAATCGACGAAGTTACCAAATACGTCATTTATTTAAAAGAGCGCGGGATAGCCGTTTTGCCGCCCAACGTCAACAAAAGTAAGGCGTTTTTCAGCGTAGACGGCGAAAGCGTTCGCTTCGGATTGGTCGGTGTTAAGGGCGTAGGGCTTGCGGCGATAGAGTCTATCGTCGAGGAGCGCAATAAAAACGGCGAATTTTCGTCGTTCGAAGATTTTATGTCTCGTGTGGACGTAAAAGTTCTTAACAAGCGGCTTATCGAAAATCTTATTTGCGCCGGCGCGTTCGACTGTTTTAAAATCGAGCGCAGTAGGCTTATCGCTGTTTACGAAGGGCTTATCGATCGCGCAGTTTCTATGGCGAAAGAGCGCGAAAGCAATCAAATCAGTTTGTTCGGCGACGTGCTTGCCGATTTTTGCAAGCTTACAGCCGAATACCCCGATATTCCGGAATATAGCGATAAAATTAAGCTTTCCAAAGAGCGCGAGGTTCTCGGCGTTTACGTAACGGGGCATCCGCTTACCGATTATATGGATAGATTTTCGCATTTATCCTTTTCGACCAGACTTTTAGAATATTACGAAGAAGACGAAGACGGCGTAAAAACTTATACCGAAATTAAAGACGGTCAGCGCGTAGAAATGGGCGGAATAATCACCGCCGCCGCGCGCAAAACCACTAAATCGGGGCAAAGCATGGCAAGTATTACGCTGGAAGACGTTTACGGCGGCGTAGAATGTGTGTTTTTTCCGAAAAATTACGAAAAATATAAGCAAATTATTCGCCCAGAACTTATAGTTAAGGTCGGCGGCAGGTTGCAAATTCGCGACGGGCAGAAACCTTCCATATCCGTGGATAGGTTAGAGGAACTGGAAATCGACGACGAAAATTCTTCTACTCAGTCCGTTCACGGCACTTCTTCTAATGCGGGCGGGGGAATATCGGGTGCATCGAGCGGCTTCGATGCGAGTGGCGAATCGCGCTTAGGCGGAACGGTGCAAAATAAAAACGGCGAGCAAAAGGCAAAGTCGGAATGTTTGGGTATAACTTTGCCCGAAGGCGAAGACGTCGAAAGCGAACTTTTAAATATGCTCGAACTTTACCCAGGGGATATTAAGGTTATAATAAAAAAGGACGGTTCTTATTATAAATCCAATTTATCGGTGCGCAAATGCAACGGGCTTATTGCCGAATTAGAGTATCTTTTGTCAGATAAAAACTTTTTATTCTTTGAAAAATAAAACTTGCGAAATGTGCGATAATCGACCTATAGGCGATTTTTCTTATAGAAAAAAACACCGGCTATGCCGGTGTTGCCAAAAAAGCTTTAGCTTCAAACGTTGCGATTTGTATACAAAAAAGCTCCTATGTGCTAAACAAAATGAGGCTCGCAACCGCGTTAAGAAAAGCAAATAGGGGGTCATTATAATGAAAAATAAAACAACGATACATTTAGTTTACAAAGACGAAATTATCGTTGTGAGAATTGCTCAGTGCATATCGTGAAAAATGTTTTAAAAGTCAACGATATAAAAATCGTCAAATAAGCGTTTCTATTAAAATGCTACAGTATAAAAAGAACGGGGCTGTCGCAAATT
>CAZNKA010000017.1:15091-17082 GCA_964573495.1 uncultured Acidiphilium sp.
GAAGTAACGCTATCGTCATCGGGTATTATGCTGTTTTTACAACCTAAAATTAAATTTTTACTTTCGGATTCTATTAAGCAGTTGTTTTCGCTATGATATGTAGTATTGCCTTCGTTTACTATTATGTTTTCTAATCCAATACAACCAAGGAATGCACTCGCGTTAATGGAAGTAACGCCGCTTCCGATTGTTAAGCTTGTTAATCCGAAGCAACCCCAAAACGCACCGGATCTAATAGAAGTAACGCTATCGGGAATAGTTATGTTTGTTAAAATGCTACAACCGTAGAATGCCCCCGCGTTAATGGAAGTAACGCCGTCAGGAATAACGATACTCGTTATTCTACTATAAGCAAAAGCAAAGCGCCAAAAATCATAAGATTGCCCGTTGCAAGTTTTCGGCAAAACGAGGTCACTTTCGCTGCCGATATAACCAAGTAATAAATAAGGGGACGATAACTCCATGTCATATAAAGTGTTATGATAATGGTCGACAGTATCACGTATGCCGTCTATGTAGTCGGTAGATATAAATAAAAATCCGTCTTGATTGATTATTAGACTTGGCATTTCGCCGTCATGAATGAGAAAAGATTTGCCGTTTATTTCTAACGCGCTTTTGTTTATTATTTCAATCAGTTTTAGATGACCTTGCGAAAGTGAAAGAATGCCTTTCATAGATGTAACGCTTTTGCCTATCGTGATGCTAAGTAAGTTGACGCAACCTCCAAAAGGCTCGTCGCCTATAGTGGTAACGTTGTCGCCGATAATAACGTTTACTAAACTAGAGCACGCACCAAAAGCACACTTACCGATTGTTTTAACGCCGTTCCCGGTGGAGGCGTTTATTAAACTAAAACATTCACCAAAAGCACCTTCGCCGATTGAAGTAACGTTGTCCGGAATAGTAATATTTTTTAGATTACTTAGGGCAAAAGCACAATCGCCTATAGCTGTAACGCTGCTCGGTATTTTAACGTCGGTTATTGTGAAGCCTGCAAAAGAGTAAGGCTTAATCGTTTTTATGCCATTGGGAATAGTTAGTTCGGTTACGATTTTGCCGTTTAAATAAAGATCGGTGTCGGGGATTGCTAAATAATCGGTTAGTATAGTCATGGAGTAGATGCCGGGCGAGTCTTCAAAATCGATATTGCACCAAGCGGTAAGGTCTGTTATATATACGGCTCTAATACTAGAGCAGCCGAAAAAAGCTTTTTTGCCTACTGCGGTAAGACTATTAGGAATTGATATGCTCGTTATATCCGTGCAGTTTTCGAAAGCAGATTCGCCTATGCCCGTGACAGGTTTCGATTGATGTGTTTTAGGAATTACGATCGCGACGTCTTTGCAAGTGCCGATGCCGGTTACGGAATAGCTTTTACCGTCTTCGTTCAAGGTAAATTCTAAGCCTTCGCTGTTTTTTGTGGGTACGTTTTGCTCGTTGCCTTGGTTCGGACGATTTGGTTTGTTGTGCGAACCTTGGTCGCCGTGGCAACCCGCAAGCATGCAGAGTGATAGCGCTAAGCACAAGCTAAGCACTATAAAAATTAGCTTCTTCTTCATAATAACCTTCTCCTTTAAGAGTTTTTTGCGCGAAAAAAGCGCCAAGTCGAAGCTTGGCGCTAAAAAGAATCTATATAAAAACGCAAGCTTCAATAGTCGCGAAACATTTTTAGGGCAAAAAAGCGCATAAAGTATGTATAAAGCTTTTTCATCACCAACAAAGCTTGCGTTTTTAACAAACGCATAGCGATGAAAAAGCAAATAAAGCAGAGCGTGAACGCTTTGCTATTAAAAAATGCGCAAAAAACAGTTTAAAAAACCGCTTTTAACTTGCCACTATATAAAATGTTTCGCGACTTTATTTTAGCACAAAGTTATAATTATAGCAAATAAAAAACAACTTTTTTAAAAAATAGGGCGGTGTTTTTTTTGTTAATGATAATGCGTGCGAGTGGCGGTCATCCTGAGCAAGCGCATTTTGCGCGCGCC
>CAZNKA010000018.1:0-16578 GCA_964573495.1 uncultured Acidiphilium sp.
GAGCAGCTGATTCGTAATCAGCAGGTCGGCGGTTCAAGTCCGCCTACCAGCTCCAGAAAAAAACACTTGTGAAAGCAAGTGTTTTTTTTAGTACGTTAAATTAAATCAAAACCGGAACTGATTTATATCGCAAAAAAACAGGCGCGGGGTAAAAACTCGTGCCTGTTTTATTTATATTAGCTTATTTTAAAATCCTTCGAAATCGTTTGCGAAACCTACGGCTTTCATGCAATCGTAATAATCGTTGAAGTTCCATTTTTCGCCTAGCGAGCAAGCGTGGTGATTAATTCCTTTTGCGTGATCTGTGTTCCATTCTATTAAATAAAACGCGTGGTCTTCAACTGTAATTTGCGCAATTTCCGCAACCGAATTTGCTTTTGCGAACACTTTGCCTCTTGCAACGATTTCCCCGGTTCTTAAATTTTTAACGGTATACGTTCCGTTAACGTCGTTTTGTAAATCGTTAACGGCAAAAAGTACTGACTTTCCGTCGGTTGGTTCGCCTAAAATCATGGCAAAAGGTTGTTGCGAACGCTTAATATAGCTGTAAGCTAATTTTTTAATGCCGTAATAATCGACGATCGCGTCGGATATTTGCGGCCAACCGTCTATGATATTCCACCAAATAATACCGGTTTTGCGCCATTTTTCAATTCTGAAACGTTCGATAAAATATTTATCGGCTTCGGCTTGCGAAATTTGGCTTCGCATTGCGAAATCGCTTAAAGTAACGCCGTTTTCGGTAAAAATTCTTTCTACTTGCGAAATCATTAACGCGATACGATATGCGTAAGGGTTTCCTTCCGCTGTCGTAGCCGTTTCGATACCCGAGGCGTGAACTATCCAATCGGCGTTGGTGCAGCCCTTTGACGTTCCCATTTTATCTAAGCTTTCTTGCGGAATGAATTTTTCAACGCTTTTTGGCGAATTGCAACCGTGATAACCTATTTCGGATGCAAAGTGGCAAACGGGATTTTTGTAAAAATCGCCTTTAAAGTAATCGCGCGGCCCCCATAAGTGGTCCTCTGAGGGTAGCCCGTTAAGATACGCCGTTTGGTCTAAATAAGGCGAACTGGGTAAATAAGGGCGAGTTGCGTCGTGATTTCTTAATTCGTGCAGAATAACGTCGCGGGTGAGTACGTTGTCGTTCGGGTTTAAAAGACCTTCGGGGCCTGTTTTCGAATGGTTGCGTTCCCAATCTTGGCAAATAAACACGTCGCATTCGTTATCGCCTGCCCAAAGCACGAGCGACGGGTGGTTTCTGTAAGTTATGGCGGTTCGTTTAATTTCTTCTTTAGTTAGGCGGCATAAAAATTCGTCGTCGGGGTAGTGCCCGCAACCGAACGAAAAATCTTGCCAAATCATAATGCCGTTTTTATCGCAAAAATCGTAAAGCGTTTGATCGGGGTAAATGTTTCCGCCCCAGCAACGGATCATGTTGCAGCCCAATTCGTTTAATAAATTTAATCCGCGCAAATCGTTGTCTTTTTGTTTGGAGGGGAAAGCGTCTGTAGGAACCCAGTTCGTGCCTAAACAGAAAACGCGTTTTCCGTTTATTATAAAGCAAAAATCGCCGTCGTCGCCGGAACAAGAGGTTCGCGAAAGTTTAACGGTGCGAATGCCTACGTTATACTCTGTGCTATCAACAAGCTCGTCGCCTTTTAAAAGCGTTAATCTAACCGTATATAAATTTTGTTCGCCGTAATTTTTGGGGTACCAAAGTTTTGCGTCGTTTACCATCGCGGCGATACGAATATTTGACGCAAAGCAACGCTGCGTTTTTTTGATTACGCAAGTTTCGCCGAAATAAAGTTCGAAAGAAACAGAATAATCGGTTATGTAATCTTCGTCGGATACGACGCGCAATGCAGTGTTTAGGTATGCCGTGCCGTTTGAAATTCTTTCGGTGTAGGTGAACGGATTTTTTAAACGAGAGCGGCTTAATTTTTTAATTACGACGGGCTTCCAAAGTCCGCCCGAAACTATGCGCGGCATAATATCCCACCCGAACATGTAAGGGGCTTTTCTTACGAAAAGAGAATCGGAATTATATTTTGCGCCGAAACACATCGCGGGAAGGTTGAATTGCCTTGCGTAAAGAACGGTTGGCAGAACATGAACCAATAAATCGTGTTTGCCGCTTGCCACACCGTTTAAAGCGAACTCGTGAGAGTGAAGCATGTTTTCGGTTCTGCCGATTTTTACGCCGTCCAAGAATATTTCGGCAATGGTATCGATTCCTTCAAATACTAAAAAATCGTCGGTTTTATCGTCGTTTGAATAATCGAATTCGGTAAAATAGTATAAATGAAGGTTTTCAAGGCGCTGAGCAAGCAGAGTGTTCGTTCCGTAATATAAATCGGGCAAAATGCCTTCTCTCATCAAATCCAGCTCGAAGTTGCCGGGAACTTCTGCATGTGCGGCTGTTAAGCGAGATAAAACGTCTTTGCTCGTTTTGGGCGAAAACCCTTCTTCATTAAGGGTTTTATTGTCAATATAAGAAAGTTTCCAATCGTTAATCGTTTGCATCTTTTTCTCCGTGATACGATATAATATCTTTTTTTATTGAAATTTAAAGTTTAAAAATTTTCTTCTTCGAGCATTAAGCAAAGGCAATGATATATCGGAAGGTGAAGTTCTTGTATTTTGTAAGTTCGCATTTCGGGAACGCGAATTGTAACGTCTGAAATCTTTGAAAGTTCGCTTTGTTTTTCGCCCGTTAAAGAAATGACTTTTACGTTTTTGGCTTTTGCCGTAACGGCTGCCAAAACACAGTTTTCCGAATTGCCCGAAGTCGAAATGCAAATAAGCGAATCGCCTTCGTCCGATAATCCGTATAATTGTTGAGCAAAAACAGCCGCGGGTTCTTTGTCGTTTGAAAAGGCGGTGGAAAGCGATAGGTGCGACGTAAGCGAAATTGCTTTTATCGTTCCTTCCAAAACGTTTTGAAGGCGTTTCCCTCTTTCGCCGAATTCGCTTAGATTGTTATAAACGCTTGCGTCGATTTCTCTCGGTTTATTAAAGCGTTTCATAAGCTCGCCGACGATATGTTCGCTGTCTGCAGCGCTTCCGCCGTTGCCGCAAGAAAAAATTGTTTTTTTATCTATTACGGTGCTTTGTAAAATTTCAAATGCGCCAAGTATATCGTTTTTTTGATTTATCAAAGCGGGGTAGCGAATTAAAAGTTCGTCAAAAATTTTTTGCGTAGTCGATTTCATATTTGCATCCTTAATTTATTTTTTAATCATTATCGCCAAGTTAAAATCTGCCCGTCGCGACGGCGAGAGCTGCTAAATCGCCGACGTTTTCGCTCAATTTGGCGGGTAAAATTTTCGTAACGTTGAGGGCGAAAGGCAAACTTTCTTTCTTAAGTATTTTCGTAGCATGCGGAAGAAGTAAATCGTTCGAGCGCATAAAAACTCCGCCGATAACTATTGCTTCAGGGTTGAGTATGTCGATTAAAATACTAAGCGTTCTTCCTAACATTTCACCGCTTTTTTTATAAACGGCTAAGCAAAATTCGTTGCCTAAACGTGCATTTTCGGCTATGTTTTTCGCGTTGATTTCGTTGCTGCTCAAGGTTTTTACGAAAGCCGAATAGCTATCTTTATATTTTGCGTTTTTCGACATTTGCTCGGCAAGCCGTTTAATTCCGGAGCCGCTGCAATATCCTTCGCAAGAGCCGTTTTTAAAATACCCGAGCGGCCCGCTTTTAGTTAGCCTTACGTGCCCGATTTCGCCGGCGTTGTCGTTCGTTCCGGAATAAAGTTTGCCGTTTAAAATTAGCCCTGCGCCTAATCCTGTGCCGAAAGTTAAAAAAATCATATTTTCGGTGCTTTTGCCAGCGCCGAAAAGCCATTCTGCGACGGCGCAAGCGTTTGCGTCGTTTTGAAGGCGTGTTTTTATTTTAAAAGCGTCTTCGAAATATTTTACTATTTCGATATTATCCCATAGCGGAAGGCTCGGCGGCGCTTGTATTATTCCGAGCTTACTGTCTAACGGACCGCCGCAGCTTATTCCGATGCCTTCGATTTTATAATCGGAAATAACGCTTTCGATAAAAGCTTTGAAACGGCTAAGTATTTCCAGCGGGGGAAAGTTTGCCGTCGGGAATTGTTCTTTTTTTAAAATAACGGGTAAATTTTCGGCAAGTGCATTTTCGCGAAATTCGCCTAGAGAGCAAGCGCATTTCGTTCCGCCGATATCTAATCCTATGTAATAAGCCATAAATAAACCTACATAAATTTTTAATTAAAGTGCATAACGAATGCAGACGAAGCAAAAGCTCCGATTAAAACAAAAACGCAAGCCGGATAAAAAAAGTTCGGTTGCGTTTTAACAAATTATGGTGCCGGTGGTGGGGGTCGAACCCACACGATGTCGCCATCACGGGATTTTGAGTCCCGCGCGTCTGCCAATTCCACCACACCGGCGTAAAAAATGCTTAAAAACAATTGCAATATCCAAAAAAATATGGCATAATATACGTTAGATACGGCACATGCGTTTCAAACGAATATATAATAGCACAAAAAATTAATTATTGCAAGAAATTTTTAGCTAAAAAAAGGTTTTTTTATGGAAAATTTAGTTTTAATCGACGGAAACAGTGTTTTATATCGCGCTTTTTATGCCACACCTTTTTTAACAACGTCGTCGGGCACGCCTACGAACGCGGTTTACGGCTTTGTTAATATGCTTTTAAAAATTATTGCGGACGTAAAACCTGCGTATATGCTCGTCGCTTTCGATAGAAAAGAGCCTACTTATCGACATTTAATGTACGCAGACTATAAGGCGGGTAGAAAACCGATGCCCGACGAGCTTGTACCGCAAGTGGGTTTAATTAAAAAAACGCTAGATGCGATGGGAATCGCACGTTACGAGTGCGCAGGACTGGAAGCCGATGATATTATTGGTTCTTCTGCAAAAAAGTTTAGTGTTCCTACGATTATTATTACCGGAGATAAAGATAGTTTTCAGCTTGTGGACGAAACCACTTCCGTTTATTTTACGCGCAAAGGAATTTCCGAATTGGATATTTACAACGCGCAAAATTTTAAAGAAAAAACAGGCATCGAACCGATTCAGATAATCGATTTGAAAGCATGCATGGGTGACGCTTCCGATAATATACCGGGGATTCGCGGTATAGGCGAAAAGGGAGCTCTTTCGTTCGTTCAAACTTACGGAAGCTTAGAAGGATTGTACGAGCACGTCGACGATCTAAAAGGTAAAACGAAGGAAAAGGTCGTAAACGGTAAAGAGCAAGCTTTTTTGTCTAAAAAACTCGCCACGATAGACATAAACGCCGATATTCCGTTCGCGCTTGACAATTTAAACTTAGAATATCCTTTTTCTGACGAAACGCGAAAATTCTTTTTATCGCTTGAATTTTCGGTGTTTTCAAAAAAGAAAATTTTCAAAGTGAAAGAAACTTCGGTTGAAGATTTTGCCGACGCAAACAGTGGTATTAATAATAGTGGTATCTCTAATAAAAACAATATAACCATGGCTACGGACGGTGCCGAACCCGCCGTCGAAAAAAGTAGCGACGATTTGACTTCCGTTGAAAATTTTAAAATTATTCCTCCGGAAAAAATCACGATTTTTACCGACGTCGTTTCCGTACGCGATTTTGTTTGCTCGGTACAAAATAAAAGAATGGCTTTCTTTCCGGGGGAAAATCTATATTTATCCGACGGTGTAACCGAGTTCGTTATTTCGCTTAAAGCCGATTTGCTTAGCGACGGGTTAAGTTTAGATGATGCTCTAGATTGCTTAAAGGCGATTTTTAGCAACGGCAACTTAATAGTTTTCGATAAAAAATCGTTAAAACGGCAAATTAAAGGGTTTGGTTTCGATTTTTGCGCACATTGCGACGACGTTTCGCTTTTGAAATATGTCGTCGATTATACGCCTAAGGTTCTTTCCGCGGAAGAATGTATCGAACGTCTTGACGGAGATTTAAAATATCCTGCTTATTCTCTTTTTAAGATTTGCGAAAAATACATTAACGATTTAAAAATTTTGGGATGCGAAAAAATTTATTACGAAATCGAACTTCCGTTGTGCGATATATTGTTCGATATGGAAGAATACGGCTTTAAGTTAGATGTCGATGCGTTAAACGAGGCATCTGAATTATATAAAAATCGCATCGCTGCCGTATCCGAAGAAATAAAAAAACTTGCCGGGTGTGATTTTAATTTGAATTCGCCAAAACAACTTAGCGAAGTTTTATTCGAAAAAATGGGGCTAAAACACGGTAAAAAAACAAAAAGCGGCTATTCTACCGGTGCCGAGGTTTTAGAAACGCTTGAAGACGAACACGAAATTATTCCTTTAATATTAAAATATCGCCAATTGCAAAAACTTTATTCCGGCTATATCGAAGGGTTTAAACCGCTTATCGATAAAAAAAGCGGATTGATTCATACAGTATTTAATCAATCGGTTACTTCTACGGGTAGGCTTTCGTCTAAAGAGCCGAATTTGCAAAATATTCCAGTGCGCGACGAAGAGGGTAAAGAGCTTCGAAAATTCTTTATCCCGCGTGAGCCCGACGGCGTTTTGATTACGGCTGATTATTCGCAAATCGAATTAAGGCTTCTAGCACATTATTCCGATTGTCCGCAGCTAAAAGAAGCATTTTGCGAGGGAAAAGATGTCCACGCGATAACGGCATCGCAAGTGTTCGGTGTGAATGTTTCCGACGTAACCGAAGAACAAAGGCGAAGCGCCAAAGCCGTTAATTTCGGAATTATATACGGGATCAGTGAATACGGGCTTTCTAAAAATTTAAAAATTCCTGTAAAAACCGCTGCCGAATATATTGCAAAATATTTTGAATCTTATCCAAACATTAAATACTATACGAATAAAAATGTTGTCGCCGCCAAATCAAACGGATACGTTACTACGGCTTTCGGACGGCGAAGAGTTATTCCCGAAATTAATTCCGCAAACTATAACGTGCGCTCTTTCGGCGAAAGGGCGGCTATGAATATGCCGTTGCAAGGTACGGCTGCCGATATAATAAAAATCGCAATGATTAACGTTTATAAAAGGCTAAAAAAGGAAGTTCCGTCCGCAAAATTAATTTTACAAGTACACGACGAACTAATAGTCGATTGTTTAAAGCGTGACGGCGATAATGTAGCGAAAATCTTGCGTGAAGAAATGGAAGGGGCTGTTAATCTTTCTGTTCCGCTTACCGTTAGCGTAGCTTCAGGAAAAACTTGGTACGACGCAAAATAATGCGGTTATGTGTGACGTAAAAATTTAAAAAATATCTTTAAATATAAGGAATTTGTTTTGTTATTATGAAAATTGCGATTACGGGAGGGATAGGTAGCGGAAAGTCTGCCGTGATAAAAATTTTAGCCGAAGCGGGGCAAAAAACAATTAGCTTAGACGACGTGTATAAAGAGCTTTTGAACGATGAATCTTTTGTTCTCGGCGTTTGCTCTGCGGTTGACGTAGATCCTAAGAATTTCGGTGAAAGGTATACTATAGATTTTGATGAGATTTCTAAAAAAGTATTTTCGAACGGTGAAGTTCTTGCCAGGTTAAACGCTTTTACTCATCCGCAAATATTTAAAGAAGCATTTAGGCGCGGCTCTCGGTTTGAAAGTGACGGGGGCGTTGTTTTTTACGAAGTTCCTTTACTGTTCGAAGGCGATTATCAAAATTTATTCGATAGTGTCTGGGTTGTTATCAGAAAGATCGAAGACCGAATTGAAAGCGCTGCGATTCGCGATGGCGTAAGTGAATACGAAATTAAAAAAAGAATAAATAATCAATTCAATTATGAAAAAGTTGACTTTTCTTCACATACTATAATATCGAACGACGGTGATTTTGTCGCCTTAAAAAACAAGGTGTTGGGTGTGTTGAATGAAGTTTATGCAAACATTTAGCAATAATAAAAAAAATAATGATTGCAGCGGTATTCGTGGGGTTGCGCGCGCGCTTGCCATCATTATTTTTATTTTTGCAATAGTTATTCTTCTGACTATTTGCGTAAAAGAAATTAAGTTGCGTGTTAACATAAAAAAATATTCAGATACTGTTTTTAAATATTCAGACGTATATAATTTAGAGCCTGCACTTGTTTTTGCCGTAATTTGCGCCGAAAGCTCGTTTAATCCTAAAGCAATTTCCGGTAAAGGTGCTTGCGGGTTAATGCAAATAATGCCGGAAACTGCCGGTTATATTGCAAACATAATAGGCTATAATGAAAAAATAGATTTATTTAACTATGAATGTAATATATGTTTGGGCTGCTCGTATTTGAATTATTTGTTCGAACGTTTCAAAAATGAAAAGACTGTTATTTGCGCCTATAATGCGGGAGAGGGAAACGTTCTTTCGTGGATGAATAATAAAGATTGTTATTTAAACGGTGAACTTTATAATATTCCGTTTCCGCAAACACGTAATTACTATGTTCGAGTGGAAAAGTATAAAAAATTTTTTATGCAGCGGTTTAATTTTTAATATTCTCGGTTTATACGTAATTTTTGCCGATAATTTATAATTTTGAAAGGGCGTTTCATAACTCGCCTTTTTTTTGCTTTAAAAAACCAAAAAAATTTTTTAATTTTTAGGTGCAAAATCGTTGACAAAACAATATATTAGTTGTAGAATATTAGCAGTCAAAAAGAAAGAGTGCTAACAATCGTGAAAATATTTTGCTAGCGATTGCTTTTAGCTGACAATAAAAAGCCGAAATTATCGGTTTAAAAAGTTTATTTACGGGGGATAACGGGAATTATGAAGCTATCCGAAAGAAAAAAAGAGATACTTAAAATCGCTGTCGATAATTATATCGACACGGCGGTGCCCGTTTCGTCGAAAATAATTGCAGAGCAGTATAGCGATAATATAAGTTCCGCTACAATACGCAGCGAAATGAGCGCGCTCGAAGAACTCGGATATTTAGAACAACCGCATACCTCTGCGGGTAGAATTCCTTCGAGTGAAGCGTATAAACTTTACGTAAGCGAGCTTATGGTTAAAGAAAAGCTCTCTAATAAAGAGCTCGATTATATAAAGCAGATTTTTTTAGAGAAAACCGATGATTTGGAAAGCGTTATTAAAAACGCCGCAAAAATAATCAGTGATTTAACGAGTTATACGTCGATGGCTATTGCGTCGCACGACGGCGACGAGCGAATAACCAAAATTAAGCTTTTCAGATACAAACCGGATATGGCTTTAGTTCTGATAGTTACCGAAAATAAACTTTTAAAGGATAATTATATCAGTTTACCCGAAAAAATGTCCGACGAAAACTTGGAGGAAGCAAACAAGTTTTTATCGAAAATATTTGAGGGAAAAACTTTAGGCGAGTGTTGTAAGCTCGATTTGGATTTAGGTGCGGAATTCGAAAGCTATAAATCGATGTTTGTTATGGTCGTCGACGCGCTTAAAAGTTATATTAACTACTCCGATGGCGGTGAAGTCGTTTTAGAAGGCGAGGAGAAAATTTTAAATCACCCCGAATATGCCGATACCGATAAAATTCGTTCTTTTTTAAAAGCCGTTACGCAAAAAGATAAAATTATTAATATGTTAAGCGACGACGGCAAAAACGGAATAGAAATTAACGTAAAAATCGGAAGCGACGGATACAAAGGGATTCCGGAAGATTGCTCGCTTGTTTCGGCCACTTATTCTGCGGGTGGCGTTAAATTGGGAACTTACGGAGTGATAGGTCCGGTCAGAATGGATTATAAGAAAGTCGTTGCGGTGCTTGAAAACGTAGGAAAAATTCTGGAAACGATAATCAATAACAGATAAGCGGCGAGCTAGGTTTATTGATTTTGATAAAACCCTTTAATAACGAAACTCGGGCAAAGCTCGAAAGGTAGGTAACATGAGTAAAAATGAAGAAAAAAGCGTTTACGAAGAAAACGCGGATTTGGATCGAGAAGTTGAAAGAGCTGCGGATGAAAGCGACAAAGAGCAAAATTTAAAAAACGGCGCGTCCGTTGAAAGTTTATCTGCAAAGATAGAAGAGTTGGAAGAAAAACTTTCCGTTGCTGAAAAAAACGCCGACGAGTATAAAACGAGTTGGTATAGAACTGCTGCCGACTTCGATAATTATAAAAAACGCAATAACGAAGCAAAGGCAAATGCGTACGCGGACGGCAAAGGCGATGCTATAAAAAATTTGCTTGTTATCGGGGATAATTTGGACAGGGCTCTGGCTTCCGTTATGGAAGAAAAAACTCGTGAGGGAATTGAATTGGTTATAAGGCAATTTAGTGAAACCCTCAAAAACTTAGGCGTTAGCGAAATCAATCCCGTGGGGGAGGTTTTTGATCCCAATGTTCATGAAGCCGTTCATCAAGTTGAGCCTGAGGAAGGCGAACAAAGCGGAATCGTTAAACAGGTTTTCAAAAAAGGTTATTCTTTAAACGGAAAAATGCTTCGCTACGCGCAAGTTGTCGTTATAAAATAATAACTAGTTGCTAAGTAAAGATAATAATAATCCAAAAAAATATAAAATTAATTTAAATAACAAGTTAATATAAAGGAGTGTATAAATTATGAGTAAAATTATTGGTATCGATTTAGGAACAACTAACTCATGTGTTGCAGTTATGGAAGGTGGAGAACCCGTCGTAATAGCAAATGCAGAAGGTTCTAGAACAACTCCGTCTGTAGTTGCTTTTCAAAAAGACGGAGAAAGATTGGTCGGTCAGGTTGCAAAAAGGCAATCGGTAGCGAATGCTGATAGAACCGTTATATCCATAAAAAGACATATGGGTTCGGATTACAAGGTTAACGTTGACGATAAGCATTATTCGCCGCAAGAAATTTCGGCAATGATATTGGCAAAGCTTAAAAAGGACGCAGAAGCGTATCTCGGTGAGGCTGTTAAAGACGCGGTTATTACTTGCCCTGCGTATTTTTCGGATAGTCAGCGTCAAGCCACAAAAGATGCGGGAAGAATTGCCGGACTTAACGTTTTGCGTGTAATCAACGAACCTACGGCTGCGGCTTTGGCTTACGGTCTTGATAAAGACACGAGCTCTCATAAAGTAATTATATACGATTTAGGCGGAGGCACTTTCGACGTTTCGATATTGGATATAGGCGACGGTGTTTTCGAAGTTTTGGCAACGAACGGTAACTGTATGCTCGGCGGTGACGATTTTGATAAACGTATAATAGATTGGCTTGTTTCAGATTTTAAATCTAAAGAAGGCATCGATTTGTCTAACGACAAAATGGCTATGCAACGTTTGAAAGAGGCTGCCGAAAAAGCAAAAATCGAGCTTTCCGGAATGACTAGCACGAATATCAATTTACCGTTTATTACCGCGGATGCAACCGGACCTAAGCACTTGGATGTTACCTTAACAAAACAAAAATTCGACGCAATGACTGAAGATTTGGTTAGCGCGACTTTGGAACCCTTAAAAAAGGCTATGTCCGACGCAGGGCTTAGCTATGGTGAAATCGATAAGGTTATTTTAGTCGGTGGTTCAACTCGTATACCTGCCGTGGTTGAAGCTGTAAAAAAAGCAACCGGGAAAGAGCCGTTTAAAGGTATTAATCCCGATGAGTGTGTTGCTATCGGTGCGGCTATTCAGGGCGGTGTTTTAACCGGTGAAGTTAAAGACGTTTTATTACTAGACGTTATGCCTTTAAGTTTGGGTATCGAAACGTTAGGCGGTGTATTTACCAGATTAATTGAAAGAAATACAACCATTCCTGCTAAAAAATCTCAAGTATTTTCTACCGCTGCGGATAATCAAACCGAAGTTACCATTCACGTATTGCAAGGCGAAAGACAATTTGCAAAAGATAATAAAACGCTGGGCAGTTTCAATCTTACCGGAATAGCTCCCGCTCCTCGTGGAATTCCTCAAATCGAAGTTAGTTTCGATGTTGATGCCAACGGAATAGTTCATGTTTCCGCTAAGGATTTAGGAACCGGCAAGGCAACTGATATAACGATTACATCTTCGACGAATCTTTCTGAGGCGGATATCGATAAGGCTGTAAAGGAAGCTGAGCAATATGAAGCCGAAGATAAAAAACGTAAGGAAGAAGTCGAGACTAAAAATCAGCTGGATAGTATGATATTTACCTTCGAAAAGACGCTGAAAGATAACGCCGATAAAATTTCTGATGAAGATAAAGCTACTTTAGAAGATGCCATAAAAGAAGCAAAAACAGAACTCGAATCCGGCGATACCGAACGTATTAAAAAGGCTACAGAAACGTTATCCAATAAGGGGCAGGCTGTGTTTGCGAAATTATATCAACAACAACAACAGCAAGCTGCCGGTAGTGCAGATGCCTCTCAATCGGCTGGTGACGATACGGAATTTCACCAAAACTAAAAAATAACTATAACTGCGCAAGGCAAGCCGTACGGCTTGCCGAAAACGCTTTTACGTTAAACATAAAAACACGTAAAATCATATATAAACATTGGTTTTTATAAAATTATTATGGCAAAAAATTATTACGAAATTTTAGGGGTCGACAGAAAGGCTACGCAAGCCGATATTAAGTCGGCATATCGCAAACTCGTAAAACAATATCATCCGGATTTACACCCGGACGATAAAGA
Source organism: uncultured Acidiphilium sp. (assembly GCA_964573495.1). Classification (GTDB taxonomy): domain Bacteria; phylum Bacillota; class Clostridia; order Christensenellales; family Borkfalkiaceae; genus HGM11416. The sequence goes on from CAZNKA010000018.1 coordinate 12,599, forward strand.
TGCCGCCGCTAAGTTTAAAGAAATTAACGAAGCGAATGAAACCCTATCCGATGAACAAAAGCGTGCCGCTTACGATTACGAATTGGATCATCCTGAAAGTAAAGGATTCGGCGGCGGATTTTCCGGGCAAGGTTTTGGTTTTAGCGATATTTTTAATGAGTTTTTCGGCGGCGGATTCGGTGGATCGGGGGCTTCTCGCGCTCAGGAGAAAGAGCCCGGTCAGGATGTTACTGTTGAGGTTTTGCTTTCGTTTTTAGACGCGGCGAAAGGGTGTGTTAAGGATGTAACGTATGTTCGTCGCGAACCGTGTAAGGCTTGTTCCGGAACAGGTGCAAAAAGCGGAACGGCGTATAAGACTTGTGAAAAATGTCATGGATCGGGACAGGTTCAATATACTGCGGGTAGCGGTTTTTTTAGGACGATTAGCGTGCGCGCTTGCGATGCTTGCGGTGGAACAGGGCGTATTATCACCGAAAAATGCGATTGTTGCAACGGAAAAGGCTATTCGCGTGCTAACACGACCGTCAAATTAAATATTCCGGCCGGTGCGGACACTAACAGCTATATGACGAAAAAAGGATATGGTCAAGCCAGCCTTTACGGCGGCGAGCCAGGTAATCTTATAGTCGTATTTAAGGTATTGCCGCATAAAATATTTACGAGAAGCGGTTTCGATTTAAACGTTACCGTTCCCGTTTCGTTTACAACGGCGGCGCTTGGCGGCAAAGTTAAAGTTCCGCTTTTAGACGACGTTATCGACTACGATATTCCCGCAGGAACGCAAAGCGGAAAACAATTCGTTATAAGGGGTAAGGGTATAAAATCTTCTCGCGGAACAGGTAATTTGATTATCACGGTTATGGTTGAAGTTCCTACGTCGCTTTCGCGCGAGCAGAAAAAGATTCTTAACGAATTAGAATCGAGTAGCGAACTAAAACAAACGCCTAAAATGCGTGAGTACAGTGATAACGTTCAAACGTTATACGGCAAAAAACCTTACGATAAAAAATAAGTTTTTTGAGCAATAAAAAACAACTGTTTTGGCTTACGATTAACACTAAAAGCCCGTAAACGGTTGTTTTTTTTATTTGGTTGTATTTTTTTTGCGATTATTTTTTATTATCAGTTTAAAAACGTTGAAAATTGCGCCAAAAAATGCTAAAATATATAAGTGTTATAATAGTGTTATTATAAGCGCGCGCGGCAAATCGCAAGTAGCGTTAGAGGTGCTTTTTTGCGAAAAACAAATTTCCGCGTTAAAACGAGGCGTGTTATGATAGAAAGAACTCATATCAAACAATTGTTTTTGTCGCCCGAAACATATGACGGTAAACATGTAACCGTGGCGGGGTGGGCTCGCACGATTAGGGATTCTAAGTCGTTTGGTTTCATTGAATTAAACGACGGTAGCTATTTTTCTAATTTACAAATTGTTTTCGAGCGTGAAAAAACATCAAATTACGATGAAGTGGCTTCGCTAAACGTCGGTAGCTCTATTATAATAAGCGGAACGCTTGTTTTAACGCCGGCTGCAAAGCAGCCGTTTGAAATCCATGCCGAGCGAATAATAATAGAAGGCGAATCAACGCCGGATTATCCGCTTCAGAAAAAAAGGCACTCGTTGGAGTATTTGCGCGAAATCGCTTATTTGCGCCCTAGAACGAATACTTTTTCGGCTGTATTTCGCATAAGAAGCGAGGCTGCTTTTGCTATACATAAGTTTTTTAACGAGCGTGGCTTTGTTTACGTCCATACTCCGATAATAACGGGAAGCGATTGCGAAGGCGCGGGCGAAATGTTTCAGGTAACCACGCTCGATTTAAACAGATTAGCTAAAGCTTCGGCGTGTGAAGTAGATTATAAAAAAGATTTTTTTGAAAAACCCGCAAGTCTAACCGTTTCGGGGCAGCTGAGTGCAGAAACTTACGCTATGGCATTCGGCGACGTTTATACGTTTGGTCCGACCTTCCGTGCCGAACGCTCAAATACGTCTCGCCATGCAGCCGAGTTTTGGATGATAGAACCCGAAATGGCTTTTTGCGATTTAGAAGGAGATATGCAAACGGCAGAGGCAATGGTGAAATTCATTATTGCTCACGTAATGGCAAAATGTCCTTCTGAGCTTGAGTTTTTAAATAAATTCGTAGATAACGGATTACTTGAAAGACTTAATAACGTGCTGAACAACGATTTCGTAAGGTTGAGTTATACCGAGGCAATCGATATACTGTTAAAAGTGAAAGACAAATTCGAATTCCCTGTGTTTTGGGGTGTTGATTTGCAAAGCGAGCATGAACGATATATTACCGAGCATGTGTTTAAAAAACCCGTGTTCCTTATAGATTATCCTAAAGAAATTAAAGCGTTTTATATGCGCCTTAACGACGATAAAAAGACCGTTGCCGCCATGGATTTACTTGTTCCCGGAATAGGCGAACTTATCGGCGGAAGCCAGAGGGAAGAACGCTTAGACGTGCTTTGTGAAAAAATGAAAGAATGTAATTTAAAAGAAGAAGACTACGATTGGTATTTAAAACTTCGCAAATACGGCGGCGTAAGGCATGCGGGGTACGGTTTGGGCTTTGAACGAATGATTATGTATCTAACCGGCGTTTCTAATATACGCGACGTAATTCCGTTCCCGAGAACTGTTTCGAACTTAGATTATTAATACGTTACTTGCAAGAAAAAATATAAATCGGTGAATAGTATGTATAAAATAGTAGTCGATTGCTTTGGTGGTGATTGTTCGCCTCAGGCAAACGTTGAAGGCGCAATTGCCGCGCTTGAAAAAAGCGATGATTTTTCTTTGGTTTTAACAGGTGACGAATGCGCTATTAAAAATGAACTTAAAAAATATTCATATGACGGTTCACGCGTTGAAATAATTAACGCTTCAGACGTTATAACTTGTGACGATCAGCCTACCGACGCTGTAAAAAATAAACCGAATTCTTCTATGATGCAAGGTTTTACCGCTTTAAAAAACGGTGCCGATGCTATGATTTCTATCGGAAGTACCGGAGCTTTGCTTGTCGGGAGCGTTTTAAAAATCGGTAGAATTCGCGGAGTATCTCGTCCCGCGCTGGCTCCGCTTTTACCTACTTTAAAAAACGATTCCTTCGTTTTGTTCTTAGATGCCGGCGCTAATGCCGATTGTAAACCTATAAATTTGTTTCACTTTGCCGTAATGGGCAGTATTTATATGAATAAGGTTAAGGGAATAAAAAATCCGCGCGTTGCTATTTTATCCAACGGCACGGAAGAAAGTAAAGGGTGCGAACTTTCAAAAAACGCATATGCTGCTTTAAAAAATTGCGACTGCATAAATTTTGTCGGTAATGCAGAGGCTCGTGATATTTTATCCGGCAATTACGACGTCGTTGTTACCGATGGTTTTTCGGGTAATATTGCAATTAAGGGAATGGAAGGTTTGGCTGAGGCTGTATTTTCTATTTTAAAGGATGAAATATCTACTTCGTTTAAATCGAAGATAGGTGCGCTTTTAATGAAAAAATCGCTAAAAAAAGTAAAAAGCACTCTAGATTATAATAAATACGGCGGGGCTGTTTTTTTAGGCGCGAAAAAAATAATCATTAAATCGCACGGTTCTTCTAAACCGACTGCGATAGCTGCTGCCATCCTTCAAGCTGTTAGCGCGCTTAAGGGGAACGTTAACGAAGCAATCGAACAAGGAATAGCCGAAGCCGAAAAATCCACCTCATTATTAAACGATTCGAATGCATAACGAAAAAATATTTATTTCGGAAAAATCTCAAAAATCGCTTATAAAAAGCGAAAAAAATAAAATTTTTGCGAAATCGAAAAATCTATTCGTAAACGACCGAACGATTTGCGAATGTGAACGTTGTTTAGGTTATTCTTTTAAAAACGTTGAGCTTTTAAAAACTGCTTTAACGCATCGTTCTTGTTCTAGCGAGCAAAAAAAGAATTACGAAAGATTAGAATTTTTAGGTGAT
>CAZNKA010000019.1:0-15836 GCA_964573495.1 uncultured Acidiphilium sp.
CCTGCCGCCGGCGCTTTGCTTATCCATTACGTTTTTATCGCAATAACTTAATTTGATTCCGCAATCTATTATTTTTTTTACCAGCGCGCGCGAAGCTTCGTCGCGCATGCCGTTTTGAACCAGCACTTTATCTACGGTTTTATCCGTTTTTAAAAGCTCGCTTACGGCGTTTTTCCCTTCTATAATCATTATATAATATATCTCCGTTTATTCTTCGTTTTTATTTTGAGTTCGTTTTGCTAATTAAACGCCGCAAAATTTTATCGATTCGATTCTTCAATGATTAAGCGTTTAGAAAGCTCCAAAATTTCGTTAATGCGTTCGGTTTGCCCGCTTAAATACAAATAGCCCAAAACCGCCTCGAACCCGGTCGATTTCGAATAATCGCCTAGCGTAGAATTTTTTGCATGGCTACCCTTTTTGCTGTTGCGCGCACGCTTGAAAATCGCAAGCTCGTCGGGAGAAAAAACATTTTCTAACCCGCGAGCGGCAGCGGCTTGAGCAGTAGCGCACACTTCGCGCGCTTCCATTTTATTAAGCTCGCTGCTTTTTAGGTCGTGCTCTAAGGCAAGCCGCTTGCGCACGTAAAGCGAATGTACGCAATCGCCCACGTAAGCGAGCACGACGGGATTTATCAGTTTTGCCTTTTCGGGCGATACGGTTTGAGTAATATCGAACAATTATAACACCTTTTTTTGCCGATTACGCGTAAAATTAAGCGAACGCGGGCAAAGTTTAATTCATTTTAAGTATATCATATTTTTACTTTTTTTACAATTCTTAGCTTGGCGTAAATTATTATTTTACGAAATAAGTTACTTATTAACGGATAGTTCCATTTGCGTTTCACGCACGCGCATTCCCATTTTTTTATAAAAAGCTTTTGCGCCGTCGTTTCCTTCCCAAACGTTTAAAACCAAAGCGTCGCAATCCGATTTTTTAGCAAGCTCGTTAGCGAACTCAAACAACGCCCTTCCGACGCCCTTTCCGCGGGCGTTCTCGTCTACGCACAAATCGTCGATATAAAGAGTTTTGCCGACGTGCATAGGCTTAGGCAAGCGCATAACGCAAAAAAGATGCCCCAAAACGGCGCAGCCCTCGCACGCGACATAAACGGGGGTTTGCTTGTTTTTTATTATTTCTTTAAGTTCTTCGTTCGTATATTTTTCAACACCCGAAACGAAAACGTCGGGGCGAATTCGCGCATGAAGTTCCTCCACCTGGCTTAAAAGCCGCATTATTGCGGGAAGATCGCCGTCGTCGGCTTTTCTTATTATTAAATTATCCATAAAATTCCTTAAAATATCAACGCGCTTAACGCGGATTAAAAATCATTCGAAGACGCCCGAAAAAATATCGAGCTTAGCCTTTTTTAGAACGGCTTTTATGGCTTTATCCGTCGTTTGCGGGAACAGCGAGCCGAAAAAACCCATAGCCTTTGCGTCTGCGCCGACAATAACGCGTTTTTTCCTTTTTACAAACGCTTTAAGCATTTTATCGGTCATTTTATCGGGATTGCCGCACACCTTTGCAATAAGCGCGCTTTCTTTATCTGAAACGCTTTTTTGACTACGGAATATATCCGTGCTTGCAAACCCCGGCATAACCAGAGAAACGTAAACGTCGTCGTTTTCGAGCGCTAAAATTTTAGTAAAGCTTGCGGCAGCGCTTTTAGACGCGGAATAAGCCGCCGTTCCGACCACGCACGCAAGACATGCCGAGCTGGAAACGTTTATTATCCCGCAATCGGCGCGTTTACGCGGTTTTTTGCGAGTTTCGCCGTTATCGCCGCCGCTGTTTTTCTCCCCCGAATAATTATCGCGCTCGTTCGCGGCGCGCTTTTTTATAAGCGGCAAAATATGTTTGACCGAGTAAACCTGTGAAAAAAAGTTGCAGTTAAAAGCTTGCTCCATGGCAAGAATATCCGCGTTTTCGAAGCGCGAAAACAGCGGTAAAATACCCGCATTGTTTATTAAAACGTCGATTAAAACGTTTTTTTCTTTTAATTCGGCGGCAAAATCTATCCAATTTTGCTCTACGCCCGCGTCGAACGCCTTATAAAAAACTTTGTTTTTAAAACCCGCGCTTTCAAGTTCGTTTCTAAGCGCGACGAGCTTGCTTCGAGTTCTGCCCACCGCGATTACCGTGCAATCGTAACGCGTAACCAGCTTTTCGCATAGCAGTTTTCCGAACCCCGAGCCACCGCCCGTAACGATTATCGTTTTGCCGAAAAACCACGCTTTTTTATATTTTTTTTGGGATTTAGTCATTTGCGATTTCCTCACGCGAGTTATTAAAAACGAGTGCGCAATCAATTTTTAAAAAGGCGCTGCCTTAAAGGAGCGCCTTTGTTTTTAAGTTAATCCGTTAAAAACTTACGGTGTAAGCAAAGCCGCAAGTAGCGGGAACTTCTTTTTCGCCGAGATCGTTGGCATTTTCGGGATTTTTAACGAAACCGAAAGAAGTCATAAGTTTTTCGATAATACCGTAAGCCTCTACCAAATCGTTGGGGGCAAGCACTTTGAACAATACTGGGGTATCCGCAAAGCGCGGCTCTAACCCGCCCGAAGAAAGTTCTTTAACGCCCTTAACGCAAGGCATGTAAAGGCAAGCGACTCCGTCGTTTATGTATATACGCGCGAGCGTCAGTTTATCGCCGGGGGCGAACTTGCCGGTATCGCGCTCTAAAACGTAAGACTTCAAGGCGATACGCAAAAGTTCGAAATAATCTTCGGCGGTGCTTGCGACTTTATCGTTCTTGATAACCAATTCGAAGCCGACCGCTCTTTCGTTAACCGTGGAGGGTTCGCCGTCGTAAACGTAATCGACTTTGGGCTGCATGCCGTTTTCGATCATCGCGCGTTTTAACACTTCAAGCGCACCGGAGAACGTTTCTTCGGTTGAAATAACCATTTTTACGGGAACGTCTTGATAAGCTTTGAGTTTTGTAACTTCTACGTTAAACCCTTCGAGCTTAACCGCGGCGGCATTAACAGCCATATAAAGCGTTATGCAATTCGTGCTACCGTAAACGCAAGCCACGCGTTTTTGTTCGCTTAAGCCCAAGCCCGCTTTATAACCCGTCTTTTCGTAAGAGAGCATAAGCTTTTTAAGTTCGTCGTAATACTCCGCCAAACGTTCGGAAGTAACGGGCGCAACCCACTTGGCATAAACCTTATAGCCGCGGCGACGACGCATATGCGTTTCGATAAAGCGCGAAGTGCAATCTTTATCGCTATACCAGCCGCCGAACACGAATCCGTCTTTAACGGGGGCGGAAGGCATAATGAAGAACTCGCCTTTCGCAGCCCTAATCTTTTTGACGGGCGTGCCGCCGTTGGTTACGAAGCTTACCCCGTATCTGACGTGCTTTAACGTAATTTTTATTGCAATTATCAGCACGATAAGCAGGGCTAAAGTCGCCACCCAAGCAATCGGATTTAAAAGCAAATTTTCTTTTTCGAGCCCGGCAACGCAGAACATTCCGAGCTTAGAGGTTGTGAACATTAAAGTTCCTCCTTCGAGGCTAGCGTTTAGCATAGCCATTTCCTTGCCGTATTCGTATAAATAGCAAAGCGACAAATCGGCGTTTTGCGTTATTTTTTCAAGCCCTCTTTCGATGTTTTGGAGCTTGTTTTCCTGTTTTTCGTCATAGTTCGAGTTTTTAATTAAAGTAGTATCCGAATCTATAATATTTTCGCCGTTCCAATATGTAAGTTTGTTTCCGTCATCGCCGTAACGATAAGATTTATTACCCTTTTCGACTTGTTGCGTTTGAGTAAATTCGTAATACTTTTCGAGGTTTATTTCTACGTTATAATATAATCCGTATTTTCTGAGGCTACCGTCGTAATTTTGAATTACCGCACCGTTACCGTCCAAGCGAGCGTACTCCGTAGGTAATTGTTTAATCGCGGTATTGCCGTCCATGGCGTAAACGTATAAAAAGTAAGATACGCCGAGCGAATCGTCTTTTTCTTTTATATCGCCGTTGGCATTGCGCTTAGCCGCGCCGTTACGCACGTTGGATATTTTTAAAATTCCGAGTTCCGGGAAAACGGGCGCCTCCGTGCCGTCTACGTAATAAGCGGTTACTTTAATAATTCCGTTTGCGTCGGTTAAATAACTTACGCCGTTGAGATTCGCCTCGGGATAATCGCTGAACTCCGTGCCTTTTAAAAAGCTTTGCATCGCGTTGTAATTGCCGAAATATAACGTTTTAAGCTCGTCGCTGAAATTATTATAATCGTTAACGGCTCTTTCGCACTCGCTTTCGGCATCGCGTTCCGCCTCGTCGGTTATGTATTTCGAACTTCCGAGAACGCCTAGATACTTATTGTAAAGCGAATAAGCGTATTCGAATTGGTTATGCGGAACCGCAGCCATTTCCGCACAAGCTTTATCGACGATGCCTCTAATATTCTTATCGAATTCGTCATATTGCTCGAGCCCTTCGTCTTCGGGAAGATTGCATCCCTCGGTTTGCCACCATTCGAAGGCTTCGCTTCGTGCGTTTTCCAAATCTTCTTTAGCCGTTTCGTAAATTTCGATAAGTTTTTCGTAATATGTTTTTGAATAAAGCCCTTTTGTTTCTTTCGCAAGCGTTTCGCTTGAACGATTATATTTTTGCTCGTCTTCTTCGATTTTGCCAAGCGTTACCGCAACGAGTTTTTTATAATCTTCGGATAAATTTTCGCCTACTTCGTCGGTTACGGCATAAAACGCCTTTTTCTCTTTACTGAGAAGATTGATAGCCCGAGCATACGTGTTGGCAAAACCTTTTTCGAGATTTTCACGCGATTCGCTGTTTTTAAGCTGCGATTGTTCCACCGTCAGTTTGCTTAACGCTTCTTTTTTAATTTGCTTAACGCTTTTAAGCGCATCGCCGGAATAATACGTATCGGAATAATCGTTGCCTAGCTCTCTGTCGGAATCGTGATACTCCTCGCAATACATTAAGTATGCGCGATATTCCGCGCACTTCACTATAGTTGCCAACTGAGCTTTGACTTCCGTAGCGACCAACGCGTTAGTCTTATCGACACCCGTATCCGAATAAACCTTATCGAACACGCTGAGTAAATCACCGTCTTCGCTTACTTTGGCAACAAACACGCGCGCGTATTTGTAATATTCCGTAACACTTATATTGCTGCTGCTCTGCATTCCGTCTATTCCGAAAGGCCCGCCGTTTGTTGCCGCAGACGCCGTTTTCGGAGCGGCGAAGCCGAGCGCGGAAAGTGCCGACGATACAATAAGCACCAGCGCGGCCGCTATAATAGCAACGGTTTTATTTATTCCGAATTTTTTCATACCGCCTCACAATCACTAAAGATACGACCGCGTAAGCGCGCGTACCCGCGAATTTAAAGTCATGTTTATATATATATTAACACAACGCGAAGTTTTTTACAATAATTTTTAAGCTTATTTTTTAATTTTTAGGCTTAAAAATACTTTTTTATCCGCTTTTCACATAAAATGCCCCGACTTTTTATATTTTTTTCGCATTTGCAATATATAAGCCACGCATTTGCAAAACAACCTCGTTCTATGCCCCGCAATCGATTGATTTATGCGATAAAACATAAAAAACCCGCCTATAAGCCCGTTATCGGCACTTTGGCAGGTTGAATATAAGTTTGAAAGCCACTGAGAAATAAAAATATTATTGAACCGCGCCTTTTTTTAAATCGGAACAAAGCTCTCCGAAATTATAAGAATATACTTTTTCCGCGCCGCAATCCAAAAGAGCGCAAAGCGATTGTTCGTTCGAAACGCCGCTTTTTAACTCGAACCTACAATGCGGCGCAAAACTTTTTAAACGTTTTAATCTTTCGAAAGCACATTCGCCGTATAAAACGAAAGCTTTAATTTTTAGCGACGCGGCTATCGATAAAAAGCTTTCGGCTTGTAAATCGTTAAGTTCCGAAAGTTTTATTCCCAGTTTTAAAAAAGTTTTGTTTGCCGCGCGTTTTAACGCTCTTATTTCTTTTTTTAGTGCTTTTCCGTCGCTTAGCGAAACACATTCGCTCGAAACGCACGCCTCGATTTCGTCGGCGCCTAGTCTCCGCGCGTATTTAACTTCCTTTATCACGATGCCCGAAGCCGCGCCGAAAAGCGAAGAACCTATCACTGCGCAAGTGCTAAAACATTCGCCTCTACAAGAAAAATCATCGCGTTTTGCTTCGGAATTTTGTGCGCGCTTGTTTTTTTGATTTCCTTTTCCGTTTAAAAACAGCGATATTTTCGGTTTTTTGCCCTTTTTTAAAGCCGAGTTTACGACATAAAGCCCGCGCGTGGTTACCGCGCAACCGTAAATATTGTTTTTTTCGCATGCGGGAAGCTCCGCTTTTATGCGCCGCATACTAAAATCGCAAAAATCCGCTATCACCGTTTTCGCATAGCGAGCATAACGGAATTCGTTGAATTCGGCACGATAACGCTCGCTCTTTTTATTTTCGAAAACGCCGCCCGAATTTTCTGTTTTTTCACTTGTAATTTCGGCAGTTTTAAGTTCGACTTTTTCTAAGTCGACCGCTTTTAATCGCTCTCTGTCGCTAAAAGTTTTTTCGCAGGGATGATTTTCGACGGCTTGCTTTTTAAAAGGATTTTCGCTCGTTTCGCAAAAGTCATCTTTATTAACTACGCTTAGCTCGCTTATTTTTTCGCTCGAAAGAGAAAAAGCTTCGCTCTCCTTGCTCAAATAAGGCAAAGCCGCGCACTTTTGCGCATCGTTTTCGGCAGACTTGCCGCAAATTAAATCGGTTATTGGTTCTGAATTCATAATTAAAACTCTCCGTCCTCGTTTAATAACGTTTGACCCGATTATTGCCGCAAAATAAAAAAAACAAACCGCATTTTGCAAAAACACGGCTTGATTTTTTTGTCGAATAAACTAAAAAAAGCGGGCTATAGGTCGATTATCGGCACATTCGCAAATAATCAATCTTCGCTTTGAATTCGAACGATGGATTCTTCGTCGCCCCAAAGCCTTTCTAAATGGTAAAACAATCTACTGTCGTCGTTGAAAAAGTGAACGATTACGTCGCCGTAATCCAAAACGATCCACCGCCCCTCATCGTCGCCTTCGCGGCGGCGCGGTTCGATGCCGAGTTTACTCATTCCGTCGTCTACGTATTCGGCAAGCGCTTTAACTTGCGTTCCCGAACGACCGCTGGCTATAACGAACCAATCGGCAAGCGAAGTTTTTTCGGCAACGTTGATTTTTACTATGTCGCGCGCTTTTTTTTCGCTGAGTATTTTGCAAATTTCGTCCGATAAATTAATAGGGGTTAAATTTTCCATAATCTTTTTCCTTTAGTATTTTTCCGAAAAACGGAAGTTTTATCCTTTTTAATATTTTATCAATCGTTTCGATTGTTTTTAGCGTAATAATCGTGCACGGCTTCGGTTAAAAAAAGCTGCTCGCCGTCCTTTTTTAAAAACGCGTATATCCGCTCTACGCACAGCAAAAAGCCGCTTTCGAAATCCGCGTCCACCGCTGCGCGAAGCTCGTTTACATCGGCGTAACCGCGCGAAGGTTCTAACAAATCGGCAACGAAAATTATTTTTTCCAAATTCGTCATGCGCGGGCGCCCCGTAGTATGATAGCGTATTGCAGAAAGTACTTCTTCGTCCGTAACGCCGAGCACGGTTCTTGCGACGTATTCGCCCAAGAATTGGTGAATTACCGGTTTCGGAACGTTTTTTTCGCCAAACTCTGCGGCAATCGCGTTTATATCGAATCCCTGATAATCTCTATAATCGAGATATTTAGCCGCGTCGTGCAAAAGAGCGGCAAGCGCAGCTTTTTGCTCGCTGACGCTTAACCTTTTTGCGTATTCCCTAGCGAAAAAAACGACGCCCGCCGTGTGTTTAAGCCTTTCGGGCTTGCTGTTTTTACGCATAAAATCGTAATATTTATCGTCGATTAAATATAATCCGCGCCGCTCTATATATTCGCAAACCTTATCGGGCACAAATTGAAAAGGGCTTACGCCCAATTTTAAATATTCGCGAACCAAAGTGGAAGCCGCGCCCCCGCAAGCGTTTATCGCAAGCGGTTCACGCGTTAAATACGCCGAGTTTTTGTTTTTAAAAAATTTTATCGTTTCGCAAAGATTTCCATTACCCCGCCCGACTATCGCTATGTGCGCGTGCTTTAAAATTTCTTGCGGATTTTTCCAAGTGTGAAAAGTTAGCGCGCTGTCCTCCCCGATAAGAAAATACAGCTCTGCGTTTTTATATTCCGAGCGGTCGGCGATATTTGCCACCGTTTCGTAAGTATAACTTTTTCCGCCGCGAGCTATTTCTTCGTCGGAAATTTTAACGTTGCCGCAAAAATCGCAAAACGCGAGTTTTAACATTTCAATTCTATCGGCGCCGCTTGCAAAACACTCGTTTTTGAAAGGCGAAACGCCCGCGGGAATTATAAGCAATCGGTCAAGGTGTGCGGCTTTATAAAACGACTCGCATACGGATACGTGGTCGCGATGAACGGGATCGAACGACCCGCCGAAAATTCCTATTCTTTTTTTATTTTCCGAAAAAATTTCGCTGTTTGATTTTTTTATTTTTTTGGTTTTTTCGAATTTTTCCGCACACATTGCTTTATTTATCCTCTTTGCTATATTCTACCACAAAAACTTGCAAAAAACAAGCTTTAAAACGAAAAAAACTTATCCCGAGGATAATGAGCAGAAAAAAAGGCAATAATCGCGTATATGAAAAACTTTTCTTTACCTATTTTTATAGACGGAGCGCTTTTTTGCGCCGTAATTTTTTTCGCAGCGCGCGCGCTTACTTCGCTTTTTATAAGCTCGGACGCGCTTTCTTTAACGATTTCCGCCGTTATCGCGCTGGCCGCGACGTTTTTTGCCTCGCGTTTAAAAATTAAGCGCGATAAAAAGCTTTTTATTAAAACGAGCGAAAAAAAGTTGTTAGACGCAATTTCGGCTGAATTTGAAATTATGAAAAATTCCGAACTATTAAACTGGTTTCGCGCTCTTTTTTTAAAGCTGGGCGTGCAAGCAAGCGTTTGTTCGGGTTGCTTAAAAACGGATAACGGCTGCGTTTGTTATTTCGATTATTCCAAACGCTTCACGCGCGAAAAAGCCGCCGAACTTTTAAAAAAAGTTAAAAAAAGCGGCAACACCGTTTTGTTTTGCAACGAGCTTTGCGACGACGCGCGCGCGCTTTTTAAAATTTTCGCGGATAACGTTTACGTTGCCGAGCCCGAAGAACTTTTTTCGCTTATGAAAAAAGCAAATTATTTTTACGAGCCTAAAATTTTACCGTTCAGAAACGGCGAAAGCAAAAAAGCCAAAATTACGCGCGTTTTAAAACGCGGATTTACTAAAAAACGAGCCGCCGTTTTTACCCTTGCGGGAATAGCGGCACTCGCTTTTTCACCCTTCGTGTTTTTTAAAAAATATTACATCTTTTATTCTTTATTTTGCTTTATAATCGCGGCGGCGTGCTTGTTTTTCGGAAAAAAAACAACGCCGCAAAACAGAAAAATGCCTATTTTTTCGCAAGAAGAAAGCAAAAAAGCGATTTAATCGAGACAAAACCGCTTAACAATCGCCACGAAAACGGCGATTAATATTTAATATGCTTTACGTCTTTGCGCGAACTTTTGCGATATAAAATTATTTTTTTCCCGATAACGGCTACCACTTCGGCATTTAAAGCGGAAGCTAAGTCTTCCGCGATAACGCGAGCGTCGTCTTCGGCGTTGTTTAAAACGCTTATTTTAATAAGTTCGCGCGCTTCGAGCGCGTCCGAAAGACCGGCTATTAAATTTTCGCTCACGCCGCCTTTACCTACCTGAGTTATGGGATTTATGGTTTGTGCGAGCGAACGCAGATTGCTTCTTTGTTTAGAGGTGAACATATTCGAATTCCTTATTGTTTTTTATATAAAAGTGACGATAATCGACCTATAGGCGGGCTTTTTATATTTTTGCGCACCGATTTAAATTAAATTACTCAACGAAATCGAACTCGATTTCTCCTATAACTACGGTGTCGCCGTCTTTTGCGCCCTTAGAGCGAAGCGCAGAAATAACGCCTTTCGAACGCAACGTTTTCTGAAAATAAGCTATTGAATCTTGGTCGTCTAAAACGACGTTTCGGCTGAGCAAATCGACGAGCGGACCGATAACGGCAAAATATCCGTCGTCGTCGCGCACGACCTCGAATTCGTCCGTATTCTTTTTTTCGTAAACGAAAGGTTCGAATTCCATAGGTTTAAGCGCGGGCAAATCTTTTAAACAAACGGTTACTCTGTCTAAAAGTTCTTTAACGCCGCCTGCCGAAATCGCTGAAATTTTTATTATTTCGTATTTGTCGGAGTATTTTTTAATAAACCTTTCGCAATTTTCGTCTGCCCCCGCGATATCGCACTTATTAAGCGCGACTATCTGGAGCACCGAAGCAAGCTTTTCGCTGTAATTTTTAAGCTCGGAATTGATTTTTTCAAAGTCTTCGAGCGGGTCGCGCCCTTCTACGCCGGAAACGTCTACCACGTGAACGAGCATGCGAGTGCGTTCGATATGCCGCAAAAACTCGTGTCCTAAACCCGCGCCCTCCGCGGCACCTTCGATAAGACCGGGAATATCCGCAACGACGAAATCTTCTTCGCCGTGGCGCACTACGCCGAGATTTGGCGAAAGAGTGGTAAAATGATAATTGGCAATTTTAGGTTTCGCGCCCGAAATTTTCGAAAGCAAAGTAGATTTGCCCACGTTCGGGAATCCCAAAAGCCCTACGTCCGCAATCATTTTAAGTTCTAAAACGACGCGTTTAATCTCGGTTTTTTCGCCTTTTTGCGAAAAATGCGGAGCATGCCTACGGCTGGTGCAGAATTTTTTATTGCCCCTTCCGCCGCTTCCGCCCTGCAAAACGGTCACGCGCTGACCGTGATAAAATACGTCGCAAATAACTCCGCCGGTTTCGCTGTCCTTAACGACGGTTCCCAGCGGCAAAGGAATTTCTATATTTTCGCCGCATCTGCCGGTGCAATTTTTAGTATCGCCCTTGGCTCCGTTTTCGGCAAAATATTTATGTTTGAACTGAAAATCTATAAGGCTTGTTTTATTTTTATCGCCGACGAAAACCACGTCGCCGCCGTTTCCGCCGTCGCCGCCGTCCGGTCCGCCGTACGCAACCCCTTTATATCTTATGAACGAGGTGGCGCCGTCGCCGCCGTCGCCCGCCTTTATTATAATACTTTCTTTATCGATGAACATCGGTTTTCTTTACCTTTAGCCTACGGTTTAATAAGCCGAAATTTATTTATTTTTTGCCGAAATATTATATTCGCAAAGCTCGCTTAATCCGCATTCGTTGCACTTGGGTTTACGAGCGGAACACACCTCTCTGCCGTAAAATATCAAATAATGATGGCAGTCCGACCATTTGTTTTGCGGAAAAGCTTCGTTTAACTGTTCTTCGACGCCGCGCGGAGTTTTCGAGTTTGCGATTCCCAATCTGTTGGCAACGCGAAAAACGTGAGTATCGACGGCTATCGCCTGCTTAGAAAACGCAACCGCGCTGACTACGTTAGCCGTTTTTCTGCCTACACCCGCGAGCGAAAGCAAATCGTCGAAATTTTCGGGCACGCGCCCGCCGAATTTTTGAACTATATCCGCGCTGGCGGATAATATATGCGCCGCCTTCGAACGATACAGTCCGCACGAAAATATAAGTTTTTCGAGTTCTGCGTTGGTAAGCGTGAGCATTTTTTCGGGAGTGTCGTATTTTTTAAACAGCTCCGCCGTAACCTTATTCACGCGTTCGTCCGTGCACTGAGCCGATAAAATAACCGCCACCAGCAGCTGATATTCGCCGTCGAATTTAAGCTTAGGCAGCGGAGAAGGATAGCGTTTTTCGAAATATTTAATTATTTTATTGATTTTTTCGCAATCCATAAACGCGTATCGCCCCGTTTTTCCGAGTGCCGCCGAGCAACCCTTTAAACTTTTAAAACGTTTTCTTAAAAAATATTATCACACGTCCGCGCGCTTGTCAACCTTTTGCGCGCCGCTTTTAAAAACGCCGCCGCGAAAAAGGCAAAATCTACTTGGAAAAAGCCTTCCCGCGGCGGCGAAACGTTAACGCTTACCGAAAATTCGTTTTTTCATGCAAAAGCGTTTTACCCTATGCGCGAAACACTCACGCGCGCGCCGACGCGCGTATAACGATAAACGCCGTAAAACGTGGGATAATAACCATGCTTTACGAGCGCCAAAGCGTTATATGCGTAACGGTCGTTAACGATTACCGAAAACCCGCAACCCGTTTTTATTTCTTTCGGAGTAGAAGCAACCTTGCCGCCGAACCCCGCGAACGAGCAGCTTTCGGCAAATTCAAAAACCTCTGTTTTGGTTTTAAATGCGACTATCGTCATATCTTTCTCCTTCGTAAAGCGAAAAAAGTTTTTTTCGCGCCGCGCCACAAAAACGAAATGCGTTGGCAAAACGAAAATACTTCGGCAAACGGCGAAGATAAAACATAATTCCGCTTATTATATAATATATTAATAAGGAATGAGAAAGGTGAAAGAGTGATTTATTTTGACAACGCCGCCACGGGCGGATATAAACCCTTCCCCGTTTACGAAAGCGCGGTGAACGCGATTAAATATTTAAACGTAAACGCGGGGCACAGCGGACACGCTTTAGCCGTAGCCGCAGAACGCCGAGTTTTTCAGACGCGCAAGCTGTTAGCGGATTTTTTCGGCGCGGAATGTGCGGAGCGCGTAATTTTTACCAAAAATTGCACCGAAGCGCTTAATCTTGCGATTTTGGGCACGGTAAAAAAAGGCGGCAACGTTTTGGTAAGCGTTTACGAACACAACAGCGTTTTACGCCCGCTTTACCACTTGCAAAAACTGGGATACATAACCCTAACCGAAGTTAAGCCGCATATTAAATTCGGCGCGATATTGGCGGACGACGTGCAGCAAGCGCTCCGCCCCGATACGTATATGGTCTGCTTAACCGGGGCTTCGAACGTGAGCGGCGTTATAAACGACTACGAAGGCGTCGGAGAAATGCTTAAAGGGCGCGGAATTACTTTTTTGCTAGACGCGGCACAAATCGCGGGGCACGCGCACGTAAATATGAGCAAGTGCGGCATTAACATACTATGCGCCTCCGGGCATAAGGGGCTTAACGGAATTCAAGGTTCCGGCTGCCTTATTTTCGATAAAAAAACGCATATTTCACCTACTTTTTTCGGAGGAAGCGGCACCGAAACGTTCGCGGACGAACCTTCGGGCTACCCCGAACTTTTAGAGTGCGGAACGCTGAATTTACCCGCTGTTTTATCGCTTTACGAAGGCGTTTTGGCTAATAAAGAAGGTTTGGCGTATAAACAAAAACTTTTGATTAACCTAACGGCGCATTTATGCGAGGGGTTAAGAAAAAATAAAAACGTAACGCTTTATTCCGACAAAAACCCCGTAGGTATAACCGCTTTTTCATATAAAAACCGTTCTTCGCAAGAAATAGCGGGAATACTTTCGGATTATTACGGCATTGCCGTGCGCGGAGGCTATCATTGCGCACCGCTTGCGCATAAGTATTTTAAAACCGAAGAAGACGGCTTAATCCGCGCGAGTATGTGCGAAAACAATTTGACAGCCGAAGTAGACGAACTCGTTTTCGCTTTAACCGACCTTGAAAAGCATTTGGCGTAAGTATAAGAGATATTAAGTTTTAAACGCCTAAAAATTCGACGCCCTTTAAAAAAACGTCGCTTAAAAGTTCGTTTTTCAGCGAGTATATTATAATTTTCCCCTGTCTGCGCGAAACTACGGCGTCTAAATTTTTAAGCAGCCTTAATTGATGACTTAACGTAGTTTGATTGATGCTTAAAACCTCGGCTAAATCGCTTACGCACATTTCGGAAATGGCCAGAGCCGAAATAATTTTAAGGCGGGTATAATCGGAAAAAATAGTAAAAAAGCCGGTCAGCTCGTTTAATATGTCTTCGTCGGGAACGTAATCGTTAACCAACGAAAGAGTTCTTTTATCCAACATGATAACGTTTTGCATTCGAGCGTTTTGCATAAAACCTCCCGCACGACACCCCGATTGCGCCCACAGCCGCGCCGCTTATAGGTGCGCCGTATTTTTTAATTATATTTTAAGCATATATTCAACGAGTGTCAACCTATGCATTTGAAATGTTTAGTCATATTTTGCCGCATTAAACAATAAAATGTAATTAAGGAGCAAAAAATGAATATAAACATAGCCTTTATAGGTCTTTTATTCCTACTTTACAACGGCAACGAAATATCTTCGACGCAATTGTTGCTGTTGCTCGCACTGATAAGCGCTTCGAATACCGGTTGCTGTCAAAGCGGTAACCGAAACGATTTTTCGTCGTCTAACGCCGCAAGCACCGCACTTAATTAAAAAACACCCCGAACGCACCGCACTTAACCATTGAAGAATCGAACCGATAAAGTTTTAGCGGCTCTTCAATGGTTAACAAAAAAACACGCCGCAATTACCTTCTCGGTAAGCACGGCGTGCGTTTTATTTAGTGGCTAAACAATAAAATTACTTAAGTTCAGCGAAATATTTAATGGTTCTGACCATTTGGCTGGTGTAAGAGTTTTCGTTATCGTACCAAGAAACGACTTGAACTTGAGTTTCGTCGGTTTCGGGCATATATTTAACCATGGTTTGAGTAGCGTCGAACAACGAACCGTAGGTGATACCGATAATGTCGGAAGAAACGAGTTGTTCTTCGGTGTAACCGAACGAATCGCTTGAAGCAGCCTTCATAGCCGCGTTAACGGAGTCAACGGTAACGTTGCCTTTGCAGACAGCAACTAAGATGGTGGTAGAACCCGTGGGAACGGGAACGCGTTGAGCCGAACCGATGAGCTTGCCGTTGAGTTCGGGAATAACCAAACCGATTGCTTTAGCGGCACCGGTAGAGTTGGGAACGATGTTAACGGCTGCGGCGCGTGCTCTTCTGAGATCGCCCTTTCTATGAGGTCCGTCCAAAACCATTTGGTCGCCGGTGAAAGCGTGAACCGTGGTCATGATACCGCTCTTGATTTCGGCGAGTTTGTTAAGGGTGCTAGCCATAGGAGCCAAGCAGTTAGTGGTGCAAGAAGCTGCGGAAATAATCTTATCGTCGGGGGTAAGAGTCTTTTCGTTAACGCTGTAAACGATGGTGGGCAAATCGTTGCCTGCGGGGGCGGAAATAACTACTTTTTTAGCGCCCGCGGTAAGGTGAGCGGAAGCTTTTTCTTTAGATGTATAGAAGCCTGTGCATTCCAAAACTACGTCTACTTCGTTTTCTGCCCAAGGAATGTTCTTAGCGTCTTTTTCGGCGTAAATATTGATTTTTTTGCCGTTTACGATAACTGCGCCCTTAGGTTGTCTTTCACCTGCGCCTTCATAAATCTCGTAAGAAACGCCGTCTGCGTTTTTGTATCTGCCTTGAGCAGAATCGTATTTGAGAAGATGCGCGAGCATTTTTGCGTCGGTAAGGTCGTTGATAGCTACTACCTCGTAACCCTTAGCGTCGAACATTTGTCTGAAAGCGAGACGACCGATACGACCGAAACCGTTAATGCCTACTCTTACGTTTGCCATTTTTTGTGTCCTCCAAAAAACTTTAATAAAATAAATTTTAAACTGATTTTTAATCGCGCGCGTTTGCCGCACGCCGAAACTCGGCGCGGAAAATCGTTAAAAAACTTTTAAAATATCCGCCGCCCCTTAGGTTTCCGCATGATATTATATACTTTTGAGTGCCACAAGTCAAACTAATTTTACGCTTTTGTAAAATTAAAAACCTATT
>CAZNKA010000020.1:0-9464 GCA_964573495.1 uncultured Acidiphilium sp.
GTAATCTTCTTCGTACATATAATCGTTTACGGAAGTATTCGAAGGTTCGCTGATACTCGTAGACTTGCTTCCGCGCGAAGCCTTAAAGCTATCCGCGTTGGGCGAGTAAATGCCTAAACCGAACATGTTCGAGTTAACAAACGCGCACCACTGCGAAGGTACGTATTTGGTATCGAGCTCGTAGTGATAATTACCGGAAACGTTATCGTTAAGCGAAGTTTTATAGTTTTCTTTAGTAGAAGGAATAGAACTTAATCCGTCGTCCATTATAATGCCCTGCTTTGTTTCGCAATAGAAATAGTTAAGCGGATGAACGCAATAGAATGCGGGAGTTTCTTGCCCGGTAGCGGGGAATTTTTCGGTTCCGACGAACTGAGTGAAGTTAGTTATTCTGTTATCGACGATCAAAACTCCGTCTTCGCCGAAATAGAACCAGTTTTCGTAATAAGTCGCGTCGATATTGTTTTCGAAAAACCAGTCCTGACCGTAAGCTTTTACGTAAATGCAATCTTTACTATAGCTGTAATCGACGACTTGCGGATAAACGCCGCCCGCACTGCCGCACTGAATGGGGTTATAGTTAGGTTCCGTGTTAGAATCGTACTTGTTATCGCCCTTGGGACTGTATCCGTTTTTGGAAGTAACCGTCCAATAAAGCGACTGCTGAATTTCACGACCTAAGTCGTAAGTGTTAACCAAGTTAACCGAGTCCGAAATAACTTGAACTTCGTCTACGTCTACGTCGCGTTCGATGCGAACGTTAGAAGATTCGTCTAAATATTCCACGACGTCGCCGTCGATACGCTCTATCGACTTAATGCACCCGCCGAACGAAAGCGAAGTGCCTAAACGCATCGTTCCGTCGTCGATATACATCATATAATCCGGGTCGTAAGTTCTGTCCGAAACGCTAAACGATTTAAGGATTACGTGTCCCTCGCCCTCTTCGCTGACGTTTTGCAGCGTGATTTCGGTTACGAGTTTTTTAAACTTACCGTAAGCGCCGCTTCTGAACGAATCCAAAAAGCTTTTGAATTCGGTAGAACCCGCTTCGATAAAGAATTTTTCGGTGTTGGTTTGAGTGGGCTTTTCGATATTGCAATAGGTAATCGTACCTACCAAATCGACGTCCGTTTCGAGTTCTAATTTAATATAACTCTTGTTTCCGATCGATTTGTTTATCGAATATTTCGCGGGTTCGCCAAGCCCGGGATCCGCGGCGTTATACACGTCGAGCGTGCGAGCGGTTCCGTCCGTATAAACCGAAGTAAAAGTATAATTATCGGTAGTATACAAAGGCGTTTCCGCGCTAGGCTGATCCGCAGGGGTAGAATTACCGCCGTTATTGCTCGGATAAGAACCGCATGCCGCGGCTCCGCTGACCGTCAAACACATTAAAGCGGCTAAAGCAAAAGATAATTTTCTTTTATGTTTCATTATTTTTTCCTCCTTATTCTACTACGAGAGCGCGAATTCTAAGCGTTCCGTAGAAATTCATTAAGGTTTTAGCAAGCATTACGTCGGCGTTTTCGGGGGCTGCCAAGAACTCTGCCGCGGCTGCGTTATCGGCAAGATTAATAGTAAGCACCGCCCATTCGTAATCGTCCATACCCGTTTGTAATGTTCCGGAATAGGTATAACTGCTCTTTTCTCCCGTACCGTAGATACCGTCGTCTAAGCCGAGCGTTATATCGAAATGATCGAAATCGGTTTGATTTTGATAAATAAGCTTGATAACGGTTTTACCCTTTAACGAAATATTCTGAGCGGGAGTCCAGGTAGACGATTTCATTTCTTCCGCCATATATCCGGGATAAGTGCGGAAGTTCGAAAGCTTGCCGTTAGCTGCGGTTAATTTAGAAGATTCGGTAGAAGTATCGTAAACGTATTTGCAGTTACCTACCCAATCGTATCTGCTATAGAAGAACGACATGTTCTGCGTGTAATCTACCGAATTTTCTTTACTCAATTCGAACTCGACGGCGGAAATCGTTATTTTGCCCGAACCGTAGAATGAAATCGAAACGCCTACTATCTTGCCCCGATCTTCAGGTTCGAACGCAACGTAACTTTCGCAAATTTTGCCGCTTATTTTTTCGTTGTCGACGGGGTGAGTGTAGAATTTTTGAGATAACCCTATTTGATAACCTATCTGAACCGCCGTAATTTTAGTTGCTTCGGAAACGTAATATTTTAAAGTAGCTCCGACGTAACCGTCGTTGGTAAAGTTGCAATTTTCAACTTTAAGTCTATCCGAACCGGCTTCCAAAACGTTAAACGTAGTACCTTTAAGCGTATCGTTGTAAGAAACTTCGATTTTATCGGACGAAGTAAATCCGAAATTATATTTATCGATAAAGTTGATACCCGCTATATCGTTGGGGCGATATTTAGAGAAATAAAGCGATTCGATAACCAGCGCGTTGTTCACGCCGACAGATTCGTACTCTATTTCTATATAATCCAACGTATCCTTCATATAGCGCGAAGACGAAAGATTTACGAAGTAGTTCTGGAAAGAAGTCATTTCTTTTTCGACGTCTAAAGCGCCCGAAACCAAAAGTCCGTCCGTATTATAAAGCTTAAACGAAATATTATCGCAATAACCCAAGTTTTTAAGACGAAGGTTTAAAGTGCAATTTTCAGCCAAATCGAAATCTTCGCCGCTATAATCGAGAGTAAGAACGGTCTTTTTATAATCGGTGTTTCTTAACGCGATTTCGTTTTCGGTATACAAAACCAAACCTTCTTCGCGGTTATAAAGAGTGCCGTAGTCCGAAACGGAAGCGGAAGCGAAGTTTTTGGGGAAGACAAACCCCTTAACGCTTTCTTGCGATTCGCTCTTAGAAGCCAAATCTTTATCCGAAGAATTTGCCGTAACGTCCGAAATGATTTCGGAATCGGTTACCGAAACTTCTTTTTTTCCGCCCGTTATCGACTTGATTATATAAGCGTTCGAATAGTCGCTTTCGTCGGTCGATTTATAGTTAGACTGAATACGAAGTCCCGCAAGATAAGGCGAAGTGCCCCACACCGAATAACCGTTCGAAGCAGCCAACTGAGCGGTGGTCATTTCGGTTAAATCGAAGGTAACTTCTATCCATTCGTCGTCGTTTTCGTCCATATTGCGCTGATCGTTGTTAAGCGTTTTAGACTTACTGAACGTACCCGTATAATATTTTCCGGTAAGAGAATAAACCGAATGGCTTTCATCCGCGTAAGTAGTGTAATAAATAGAGAACAAGCTCGATTTACCCAAGTTTTTAAAGGTAAAAGTAAGCGTTTGCGAATTGCGAATATCGAGCGGTAAATCAATTTCTACGTAGGGATCGGGGTTATAAGGCGAATAGCCGAAGTTTACGTAAGTATATTCGTTTCCGTTAATCGTAACGCTTTCAGCCCACCCCGCGCTTGAAACGATATTGTTTTCGGGGTTTTCGCTATCGATATAGCTACCCGCGGCAACGGCGTTTAGATTTTCGGAAAGAGAACCCGACGCACTGCCTTCGTAAAAATTGATCGACGCACTTTTTTTGATATAAATATCGGTAGATGCGCTTAATTCTTGCGAATAATCGAAAGGAATCGTGCAATCTCTGTCCGTAAAACTACCTAAATAATCGAAGCCTACCGCGTATTCGGTATATTCTTCGGCGTAACTGCCTTCCCTTAGCGTATCGGTATAAACTGGGGTAAGCGTTGCGTTCGCCGAAGTGGTTTCGTCTACGACGTAATAATTGACGGTATATTCGAAGCCCCATTTCGCGTAAAGTGTTATATCTTCGGTAATTATGCGTTTTCTGAAATTCCATTCGTTAACGCAATCCGCCTCCGTATACCAACCGAAAACGACCAAATCGCTAACATTTTCGTCTGTAATTTTAACCGTAGGTTTTTTAGCGTGCATGCCCTCCTTTACGAGCTGATCGAGCACGGCGTTAGTTTGATATTCGGTGTTGGTTTCGAAGTGAACGGTATATTTTTTGCGTTCTCCCGAAGGTTGTTCGCCGTTCGAACCGCTCTGATTGCCGCCGTTCGAATACGAACAAGCGACCAATCCCGCGGAAAGGCAAACGGCAAAAATCGCCAAAAGGCAGATTTTTAATAAATTCAACTTTTTTTGTTTCATATAAAATCCCCTAAAATTCGTTATAATTTCATACCGGAAGCAAACTCGCCGCTTCCGAAATGGCGCATAGATATTCCCGTGGTTATTATTAAAGGCACGGAAGCGATTATAAACGCGGCGTATTTAGCCCCTTCCGATAACCCCGTAGCTATCTTAGAATAAAGTATGGGCATCATCGTGAGTTTATTGTCGAGCAAAAGCGAAGCCGTGGTGTAATCGTTATAAATACTTGAAAAAAGGTTGATGAATTGATATAAAAGTATGGGCAGCGCGAGCGGAACGGTAAGCGTGCAATAAAGCTGAACGTCGTTTGCTCCGTCTAACCGAGCGCTTTCGTAAATAGCCATGGGTTGCTGCCCGAAAAAGGTTCTGAACAAGAACATGGACATAACCCACGCCCCGCCGATAGAAGGCAACAAATAACCGAAGTAAGTATCGCCTAAGTTAAAAGTGTTTCTGATAAGCGGAATAAGCACGGGAAAACCTATAATCGAAGGCACCAAAAGCACCGCTATAAAGAAGAAAAATATATGATTTTTAAAATAAAAGTTTTTAAAAACGAATATATACGCGGCAATCGAACCTAAAAGAACTATAAAGAAGCCGCCGACGCACGCGACCATAACGGTCGGAAAGAACGTGCTCCCTATCGCTTCCCAAGCTTCGGCATAGTTGGAAACCATGCTTGAAAATAGAGTACTAAAGCTTGGCAGCGCAAAAATGTTCATTTTAATCGCGCGCTCGGTTTTAAGCGAGTTTACGACCGTAATAAACAGCGGTATGAACGAGAATATAACGCACAGCGCTATATAAACGCACATAAAAGTCTGCCTTACTTTGCCGCTGTAAGAATAACGTATTTTATTGCGCTTTTTTAAATTTTTCGGGCTTTTTTGCTCTGTTTTTTTAACTTGTTCCGCAATCATAACGAGCCCTCCAAATCTTTTTTCTGACTTCTGAAGTTAATAATCATAGCGGCAAGCAAGAATATAAATATAAGCACGGCGTAAGCGCTGGCTTTTCCGTAATTGCCGCGTTGAGTGTTTTCGTAAAGCTTTTGCGCGGGAGTAGTAGCCGCGGAGCCGAGCATATACGTCCTGGAATAGTTCTGAACCGAATTTATAAAAGTAGTTATAAACACGTATTTCAGTTGCGAAACGATAAGCGGAATATCTATTTGAAACAACCGTCTTGCAACCGAAACGCCTTCAAGCTCCGCCGCCTCGTAATACGAAGAAGGAATATTCATCATTCCGCCGTAGAATATAAGATAAGTGCCTACGTACGGGAAGCCCATAAGCAACAGTGACCAAACCGAAATGGATTCGTTAGCCAAAAACTTAATCGGTTCTTTAACCCCGAACAGCGAAGACGCCAACTGGTTAAGCACGCCGCTATCGCCGAAAATACCTATTTTCCAAATAAGCATGGTTGCCACGCCCGGCAAAATCCCGGGGATGAAAAGCAACGTTCGGGCAAGTTTAGAATACCCTTTATTCGTCATTATGGTAAGCATAAAGGCAAATAAAACGGGGGGCACTATGGCGAATAAAATATCGAAGAACAAGAAGAACAGCATGTTTTTTGCTTGTGACCAAAACGCCGAATCGCTTAAAATTTCGCGATAGTTGTTAAAATTGTTCCAGTTTCTGGTCGGTTTTTCTTGCGTGTATTCGTAAAAAGAGAATGAAATCGAGCCGATTGCCTCGTAATAACAGAACAAACAAATCAAAACCACGAAAGGCACCAAAGCAAGATAAACGCCCTTATGCTTTATTAAATCGGTTTTGATAACTTTTAATTTTTCGGCGCCCTTTTGCGAATTATATCCGTAAAAAGCAATCGCCGCAACGATAGCCGCAACAACGAACGCCGCGATAAAAATTATTAAAAGAGTTTTAAAAAGCGAACCGTGAGCGGACTTTTCGGGGCTTAACGAATATACGTAAGTTTCTTTATCCGCCGCCGAAATACTTAAAAAGTGATAGCTTTTATTTTGCGAATCGCCTATTTGTTTTTGAAGATTATACCCTGCCGAAAAAGTAAAAATTATTTCGGGCGAGCCGCTCGCTACGTTTACGATAGAAACTATATCGCTGTTTTCGTAGGCGACGTATAAGCATTTAGAGTAAGGATTATACACGACGGGCGAAATCGAATTCAAATTTTTCCCGCCCGAATTTAGCGAAACTTCTTGTAAGTTTCCGTCGGACAACCCTTCGTTAGCGTAATCCAACGTGCCTAAAACTTCGGGGCTTAACGAATAAAGTTTATCCACCCCCGCGACGTAAAATACTTCGTTAAAACTATCGAAAGCAACGCCGAACGGCACGCTCGCGCCGTATTTAGACTGCGAAAAACTTTCGAACGAACAGTAATCCTTATTTATCGTAACGTAAGCGCCGTCGTAAGAATCGCACCATTCGAAACCTTCAGCCGAGCAGACCGCTTCGCGCGCCTGCCTTTTAAGCTTGCCGAGCGCGGATTGTTTTACTCCGTTTTCCTTTAAAAAAGCTTCGAGCGAAGAATTATCCGTTTTTTCCGGAACGTTTAATTCTAATTCTTCGATTTTATTAAAAAGCAACCGGTTGTAAATTTCAAGGTATTTATCGTTTGCGTCTTCGAAAAAGCGCACGCTTAAGCCGTCTTTCTCGTAATCGGCAAAGCTTTGCGACATTTTGTATATTCCGTTCGAAAAAGCGAGATAGATATAATCGCCCGAAACCGCCATATCCCAAATTTTAACGTTTGCCGAAGAAAAAGTTAATTGATAAGAACCGTCGCTTAAAACTTTTTCTACGCTCCAAATATATTTAGAGGCAAGTTCGCCCGCTTTTAAATTTGAAACGTTAAACTTTCTTAAAACGATTGCGCCGTCTACGTTATTAAATAACAAAAAGCCGAAATTACCGCTGTAAGTCGATTCCAAATACCCGTACGTTTCGCCGAGGTCGGTCAGATAATAGTCGTCGGTTAAAACTAAACCGTCGGAAGTATCTTCGAATTTAAAGGTATTGCCTACCCCGTCGAACACGAGCAAATAACGTTCGTTTTCGCTTACGGTAACGTACTTACCGTAATAATCGACCAAACTTCCGTTAATAAGCTTATCTCGCAAATCGTTTCGGTCTACGAAACTTTCGATTTCGTCTTTAAAATCGACCTTGCAAATAAGTTCGTCGCCGACAGCCCGCCTTTTTTCGAGCGAGGATTTCCCCACGATGAAATATTCGTCGCCGTTATAGCCTTGCACCAGCGCGCTGATTTTAGCCGATTGCGCCGCGTTAGCGGGCGTAACTTCGCCGAACGAATTTTTATAAGGTAAATTAACGCCGAAAATAATTGCCAATGCGGCGGCTATAACGGCAGCCGCCGCAGCAATCACGGCGGTTAAACCGTAGCCCTTTTTGTTGTTGTTTTTAACTTCGAGCATAATCCCGCCTATAACTTTTGTTTAAATAATGAATCGATAACGCCGTTAATCAGTTAACGCGGCCGTTAAAGTTTTTATACATATCTTTAGACCAGCCCGTTTCGTTGCACTTAAGTTCAAAGTCATTAAGCCATTTTTGTTTCATTTGGCTGGTGAATTGATCTACGCTTACGGCAGAAGCACCCATGTTGGTCATAAGCAAACCTCTCCAACCGCCTACGTAATAGTTTTCGGTGTTTTCTAAACCGAAGAAGAAACGAATACCGAAAGACAAGAACAAGTTACCGTCTACGTTTCCGTTGAATTTAACGGTCTCGTTCGCTTTCTTATAATAATCGGTCCATTCGGAATTGATTTCGAACAAGCTGTTTTTAACGGTAGATAACCCTTTAGGAGCAACGCCCGCTTCGCTTAAGCCTTTGTAATAAAAGGTTTGACCGTAAGGCGAAAGGAAGAACATAAGGAAATCTTTGTTTATTGCGTTTTGGTTAGAGTCTAAATGCCTTACTACGGATATAAAGCCGCCGTTACCGCCGATATCGCGAGTGATCGTTTCGTCGTCTACGTAATCGTTAACCATTTGCGGATAATCGAAATATCCAAGCTTGAAAGAATCGTTATTTTCTTTTTGATAATTTATACCGTTGCCGAGATAATCCAAGAAAATTTGAGGAGAAGACTTTCCGTCGCCTTGCAAACTGAATTTAGAGCGTACGTCGTTAAATTCGGTTTTTTCGGTATCTTTCATCAAATACCCTTTCATTTTAGCAAGCTGATTTACGAAATCGTTATAAACGTCGCTTGCGGCGCCTACGTATCCCGCTCCGTTAGTGGTAGCTTCGGTAGCGGTTTCGTCTAACATAATGTTGGCAAGCTTAACCCAGTTAACGCCGTAGCCTACTTCTCTTTCGGGCATGGTATCGGTAGGATCGTAATTATCCCAAGTTTCGCCCGCCATTACGTATTGATAATACTGTCTGTAATAATAATCGCCGTAAACGCGAAGGAGCCAAGAAAATTGCGAAGACTGAATGCTCGCGTCGGATAAAGAAATGCCTAAAGGATTGCTGTATCCCGCTTCTTGCATTTTTTCGCAAAGATTGACAAGGTCGTCCCACGTAACTGGATATTTTGCTTCGTTATTCGCGTTTAAATAACCTTTTTCGACTGCGGCGTTAAAAGCCACGTCGTTTATAAACCAAGCGGTTTGCATGTCTTCGGTGTTGACGATGTAAGATTCGTCCGAACCGCTTTCTACGTTTTTGAAAGCGTTGTCTTCCAAAACTTCGGTCCAACGAACGTTACCCGCGTAGGGGTTGTTTTCGGTCGAAAAACTTTTAACCGAAAGGCAAGATTTATTTGTATTGCCGCCGCCTAAGTTACCTTCAACCAAATCCCAGTCCGTTTTGGTATAGTTGTTTAATTCGTAATTTAATTTTTCAACGTACGCCCCGCCCGAAAAGTTAGTGTTCAAGTTAACCGTAACCGAGCCGGATTGTAAACGTTCGTATTCTGCTTTGACGGCTTTCCAACCGTTGATATTGGTATCGTAATCTAAAACTACGTCTATCGTGCCGCTGTATTGTTTTACCGCGGATGCTGCGGGATAATATTTTGAATTAAAACCGCTGCCCAATTCGCTCAAAGGAGCGAATTCTTTGCTTATTAAAGTAGCGGAGCTTCCGCCGCCGCTCGACGAAGATCCGGAATTGCCCGAACCGCCGTTTCCGCCGTCACCGCCGCATGCGGCAACGCCGAAAGCCATTACTAAAGCCGCGGCTCCTGCCGCAAACTTTACGAACTTTTTGCTTTGTTTCATCTTTTTTTCTCCATAATTTTTATTTTAAAGCTTTTTGCGGCGCGGAATTTTAGCGCCGCGCCGCTTAAAACTTATTTTAAATA
>CAZNKA010000020.1:9564-10933 GCA_964573495.1 uncultured Acidiphilium sp.
AAACGGCGGCGTATAAGGTTTCTAGCTTATCCGCATTGCTTACGGCAGCCTTAGCTTCTTCGCCTAAAGCGGAATATTGCGCGTAAAGTTCTTGAACTTTTAAAATGCTTGCGGGGGTAATCGTATCGGGCAAAGCGGCTATATCCGCAACGATTTCGAGTTTAGCCGTGCAACCCGCGTTAACGCAAGAGCCGTCCGCACCGTAGCTATGCCCTTTTGCGGGAATAACTAAATCTTCTTGAGTAACTTCTTCTTTGTGAAGATTATAAAGCTTATCGTTATCGCCCTTATAATGCGCCGCCGTACCGGTCGATTCGCAAGTCGCGTCTACTTTTTCAACGTAAGTGTAAATAACCGACTTATCGTAAACCAAATCGGTAACGGAATCGACGTTGTTAACTTCGTAAACAGCACTGAACTTAAAGCCGGTAAACGCAGTGCGATCGGCACCTGCTTGTTTTCCGAGCGTAAAGCGCGCATCAAAAATATTATAACTATAAACCCATTCGACGGTAACGCGCGACCATTCTTTCGACTTTAAAGTATAGTGCAACGATTTTGCTTCTTCGTATATAGATTGCTCGTTTTGGTTACCGAACGTGAATATAACGTCACTATCCAACGGATTGTAAACGTAGAATACGATATACCTGGCGGTAGGCTTTGCGGCAATGTTATAGCTTAGGTTAGGCCAATCGGTACCAGTTTGAGTAACTTCCGCATAAGAGCCGATAGTATCGTCGTTGTCCAAAGCAAAAGTATAAGTATCCTTGTTTTTATTCAACCTGCCGTCGCTTAAAGCGTCTGCCGAATAAACGGTTATAGCTTTCACTTCGTTGTAAAGATTAGTAAGTTTTTCGGAATCGGTTATTAATGCTTTCACGCTATCGCTAAGCGAAGAATATTGAGCGTAAAGTTCTTTAACGGTAGTAACGTGCGCAAGCTTTAAGCCGTTAACTTCGGGCAACGCGGATATCGCGGCGTTCATTTTGCTTACCATTTCGTCGCCGCAAACAGTGCATTTGCCGTCCGAGCCGTAGCTATGCCCTTTTGCGGGAATAACTAAATCGGCTTGAGTAACTTGTTCTTTGTAAGCGTTGTAAAGCTTATCGACTACTACGTAGTGAGCAGCAACGCCGGTATTCGTGCAATCGGAAGCTAATTCGGGAATTAAATCGCCATATTCTATCGATTTATCGCAAACGATGTCCGTTATCGTCTTAACGTCTTTAACCAAAAACCACGAAGAAAGTTTAAGACCGTTAAGAGTCGTTCTGTCGCCCGCAACGGAGCCTTTGCATAAACGCATATGCTCAACGGGATAATCCATATCGTATTTAAACGAAACCCTCGTCCAAGTTTTAGACTT
>CAZNKA010000020.1:11033-15335 GCA_964573495.1 uncultured Acidiphilium sp.
TCTTTAACTGCTTCGTAAAGAGTTTCTACCCTACTTCCGCCTTCGATTAACGTTTTATCTACGTCGCTTAACAAATTCCAGCTTGCGTAAGCCTCTTTGATTTTGCCGATTGAAGAAAGCGTTAACGCGCTTACCTCGGGAAGTTCCGCTATTTTCGCGGAAACGGCACCTAAATCCAATTCGCAACGAGTGCAGACCTTATCGTCGTTAAAATCGTGACCTAACGCTTCGCCTACGGTGAAAGTTTCGGCGGTGTCGTCGCTTAAAAAGTCGCCGCATTCGCACGATTTGTAATATACGGCGGCGTTATAGCAGTCCGCATCGGACTTTTTATATTCGTCCTTCTCGATTTCGCGCGTGTAAGCGTGAACCGAGCTTTGGTTAAATCCGCAGCCGTCGCATTTTTTAGAGTGCATTCCGTCGTCGTTTTTAACGAAGTAATACTCGTGATCGATAGTAGGCGTTATCAAATCGCCGACGTCAACATCGTTCTTATCCGCGTCGAAAACGGCGTCGCAATCTTCGCCCGAACAGCCGTAGTGTGCAGCAAGACCCGGGTTCACGCAAGTCGCGGGAGTTTCGTCAATCCAGACGTAAACGTGCTCGTGTTCGACTACGGGCGGATCATCGCTGCCGGTGTTCGTCCCGGTGTTCGACGACGAACACCCGAACGCGGTTAGCGCAGTTAGGCATAAAACCAACAGTGCAACTAGTTTTTTGTTCATAATGTTACCCCTTTTAATTTTTTATATTCCATCGGCTTAAAACCGATAAAATCCGTTTTTATAAGGCGAATTTTAGCTTATTCTAAATCGAGTTTGACTATTTCGCCGTTTTTGCGCGATTTTTCAGCCGCGTAAACGCACATATGCCCGTTAACCGAATCGTTAAGCGAAGTTAACGAAATCGAGCGATTATCGCCGTTTAAGCATGCGATTAAATCGTGCATTATGTTATAATCGCCGCCGTAATGCCCGCCGAATTGAACTTTTATAACCACTTGATCCTTAACGTCCACGACGCGTTCTTCGGGCTCTATATGGTCTATACTGAAAGTTCTTACAACGAAGTTATGCTCTTCGAGCTTGCCTTCTATTTCTCCGCGCGTGCCTACTACATGCAAATACCTGTCAGCCTTGGCACATCCCGCGGTTAAAGTAAAGCTGCAGTTAGAACCGTTTTTGAATTTTACTATCGTCTGCTGTCTGTCTACCAAATCGGATCCGGGAATATCGTAAGCGCACATTCCGTAAACGTCGTGCTTTAAAAACTCCTTCTTTTCTTCCAAAGTGATTTCGTCAAGCGGTTTGTTAAGCCTATCCCAAACCAAAAACGGCATCACGTCCCAATCGATATATTGGCGAATAGCCGAATTTAAGCAAGTGCGTTCGTGCGGGCACTCGTAACAAAACTGCGTCGCGCCTTCGGGCTGTTTTTCTTTCACGTATTCCGCGCGGCTGCCTTCCGAATAAACTTCGACCGGCACCGTGGAATTGTTAAGCCAGCAAACCAAGTCTAAATCGTGGCAGCACTTGGCAAGAAGCAAGCCGGAGCCGCACTTCTTTTCGCTGTTCCATTTTCCGCGCAAATACGAAGTTAAATAGTGCGAATTTCCTACGTGCTCGTTCATTTCCATCGAAATTATTTCGCCTATCGTTCCGTCGTTTATAAGTTTTTTGATTTCGCGATAAAAAGGCGTATAGCGCAAAACGTGGCAAACGAACACCCTGCAATTTTTTTCGCGAGCTTTGTCGCGTATCGCCAAAAGCTGCTCTTCGCAAGGAACGATGGGCTTTTCCAAAAGCATGTCGTACCCCGCTTCCAAAATTTCCATCGCGGTTTCGTAATGATATTGATCCATCGTCGTGTTAATAACGAAGTCGCACTCTATTCCGCTTTTTAAAAAGGACTTAAACGACGTAAACAATCTGTTATCCGGCAAATCGTAAGCCTTTTTCGCTTCTTGCAAGCGGAATTCGTTTACGTCTATAACAGCGGCTATGCCGAACTCGGCGGGGTTAGAAAGCGAATATCCGCCGTAAACCTGCCCCCTGTTGCCGTAACCGACTATAATCGCCCACTTTTTTTCGAGCGGTTGCTTTTTTTCTTTTTCCATAATTTTCTCCTGTTTTTTAACCGCGTTGTGCTTGCGCAACGTTCTGTAATATGTTTCCATGCTGCCGAACCCGCATTCGCCGGCTATCCAGCGCACGGTGGCTTTTCCCTTCTTTTCGCGGCTAAGCTTTAAAGCTTTTTCTAACCGATAGCCGTTTATATACTCGCTGAAAGTCATGCCCATCGTTTCGTTAAAAAGCGTCGAAACGTAGTTTTTGTTATATCCTAAATATTTGGCTATATCCTCAAGACGAATGGGCAATTTATAATTGCGCGAAATATAGTCGTTTATATCGATAAAAATCTGCCCGTCTTTAACGCTCTTTTTATCCCGCAAAAGATTTTCGCCCAGCAAACAACCGAAAAAGCTGTTTATAAATCCGCGTTTTTGCAAAACGTTATAGGCGTTAAAATCAAAATCTGTTTCGCGCAAAAGTTTCAGTATTCTTTTAAAATTCTTTTCGGAAGGCTTTAAAAAATTGTTAAATTCCTTGCCGTCTTGTAAAACGTAATCCAAAAAACCTTTGCCTACGACCATAACGTAACACGAGGCGTTGTTTACGTATTCGTAATAGTGCGTATTGTAACGATTAACTATAAAAATTTCGCCCGAAGAAAGCTCTCGCGTTACTCCGCTTACCGCACAGCGCAAATTGCCCGCATATAAAACCACTATTTCTATGCTTTCGTGAATATGACTGCTCGAAAAACTGTAGTCCGCAGAGCG
Source organism: uncultured Acidiphilium sp. (assembly GCA_964573495.1). GTDB lineage: Bacteria > Bacillota > Clostridia > Christensenellales > Borkfalkiaceae > HGM11416. Next base: position 13,876 of record CAZNKA010000020.1, read on the forward strand.
CATGTTCTGAAAATGCATAAAATATAAATGCTCGCTCGCATCTGCAGCGCGTTCGTAAAAATCGAACTCTTTCATACATGCCCTCCTTTTTCGGGTTTAGACTTTATTGCTTCACTTTTGCAAGCTCGAAAAAACGAACCGCACGAAAAATGCGTATAATATCTCCGCCTGCAATACTGTCAAGCGTATTATAGCATTATCGCGGCTGCTAAAAATGCCAATATTTCATAAAACACACTCATTAATTCAGCTTTTTTAAAATTCCCGAAAATTGCATGACCATTAATATATATTTTAAACCTTTTTCAAGCAAAAGACACGCGGAAATTTTAAAACGAAAAAAGCCCACGCTTATTTAAGCATGAGCTTTACGCTTACGGCTATGTATTTTTTTGAAAATTACGCAATTCTTGTATTTCACTCTTACATTAAGCTGATTTCACCGTTGATTTCGACCGTAAAATTTTCGCCTAAGCCGCACGATATTTTTTGTCCGTTCGAAAATTCCAAGTCGGTTTTTTCGAAAACGTTTTTAACCGAAACGGTTATAGGCTTTTCGCTTTTCAGCGAAAACTCGGTAACTTTTCCGAAGCTTTTTTTAGCGCTTACCAAAACGCCGCCGTAACTTCTTAAATCGGCGAACTCGATTTCGCGCTTATTCCATTCGTCGGGAACGGCGGGGAACAAGCTTATATACCCCTCGTGTTCTTGCAAAAGCATTTCTTGAAGAGCGTCGCAAAAACCGAAAGAAGCCTCTAACGTAAACGGACGATAATGGAAAGTGCTGTAACCCTTTCGGTTAAAATCGCCGTTTAAATGGAAGCCGTTTTCGGCAACGAAGCCGTCGCAAAACTGCCTTAACTTTTCGTATGCGGAATTGCCTATATGCGCCATCGCGTATATTTGCGCGCACATCGCGTAAGAAAATCCTACCCACATACCCATTCCTAACCTTTCGAGCCTGTAAATAGTCACTTCGTAAACGCTCTTATGCTCGGGGGTATCGTAGTTTAAAAGATGCAACGGATACATGCACATAAGGTGCGAAAAATGCCTGTGCGTTTCTTCTAACCTTTCAACCGAATTCAGCTCTACGGCGCCGTCGATCAATGCTATATCGTCGAGCTTATCCAGAGCGGCGGAGTATTTAGAGCAGTCTACCCCCAAAATTTCGCCGTAGTTTTTCAATCTGCCGAACAAATAACGCATAAGCGCCAAATCGAAATTGCTGTTGGGTTTCAAAAACGCGGAAGGATTGTCGTCGTGAATTTCGGGCGAAGAAGAAAGCGGCAAATAAAGCTTCCCGTTTTGCTCGCGCAAAAGCCCCAAAATCGTGTTGCCTATTTCGGACAAGAAAGGAAACGCGCGGTTTTTTAAAAATTCTTTATCGCCCGTGTATAAGTAATATTCGTCGAAACTTTGCGCCGACCAAATGCTCATCGTGGGCGAAAGCGAATATT
>CAZNKA010000021.1:0-14875 GCA_964573495.1 uncultured Acidiphilium sp.
GCAGAGGGCGGGTTTTTCGACGGAATCGCGTTCGGGTTAAAGCGCGCGGCTTTGTCTTTTATTCCCGGCGCGCGGCTTAAAAAAGAAGAAAATTACGCGCAGTATAAGGAACGTAAAGAAAAAAACCGTAAGCACGTCGAGCTTGCGGCTCCGCTTATCGTGGGGATAGCGTTTGTCGTTATAGGCGCGTTCTTTTTGATTTTTTATTCGTCCGATTCGCAATCGGCGTTTTTGCAAAGCGGTGTTTCGCTTTTTTATATATAGGTATAATTATGGATAACCGCTTAATTAAAGAAAAAGAAGCCGAGCTTTCAGCGCTCCGCTTAGAAATAGACGAAATCGACGGCGAGATTTGCGCGCTTTTGAAAAGACGATTTTCAACATGCGAAAAAATAAAATCCGTTAAAGATTTTTTAGGTAAAAGCGTAACCGATTTATCGCGCGAAAGTGCCGTTAACGGGCATATAGCCCCACTTTTCGATTGCGAAGCTCATAAAAACTCGGCAAAAAACATTTATAAAACAATAATTGAAGAATGTAAAATTCTTCAAACTAATTTATTAAAAAACGAAGGAAACAAATAATGAAAAAAACTATACTCAGAAAATACGCGCGACTTATCGCAGAAGTCGGCGCGCACGTGCAAAAAGGGCAAGAGGTAAGGCTTCGCGCCGAAACCGAAGTCGCCGATTTCGCGGTTATGGTTGCCGAAGAATGTTATAAGCTCGGCGCTAAATCCGTTACTTTCGAATGGGCTAACGCCGCGGGAGCAAAACTCGCTTACAGATATCAAAGCAAAAAAACGCTTTCGAGCGTTAAAAATTGGCAAATCGAACGTTATAAAGATTGGATAGAAAATCTTCCCGTAAGAATTTATATCGAATCGGACGATCCCGACGCGTTAAAGGGCGTTAATCAAGAAAAAGTCGCAAGTTCCGGCGCGGCGGTGGCTAAGGTTTTCAAGCCTTATCGCGACCGGTTAGACGACAAATATCAATGGGTTATCGCCGGTGCAGCAGGCAAAAAATGGGCTAAAAAAGTGTTCCCTAACGACCGCGCAAGCGTTGCCGTCGAAAAGCTTTGGGACGCGATTTTAAAAACTTCCCGCGTTACGGAAGACCCCGTAGCCGCTTGGGGCGAACATAACGCAGATCTTGCAAAGCGTTCCGAATATCTTAACTCGCTTAACCTTACTACTTTAAAATACCGTGCTAAAAACGGAACGAATTTAACCGTGGGCTTGATAGACGGCGGAATATTTATGGGCGGCGGCGAAAAAACTCTCGGCGGCAACTATTTCAACCCGAATATTCCTACCGAAGAAGTGTTTACTTCGCCTAAAGCCGGCGTTGCGGAAGGCGTGGTTTACGCAACTAAACCCCTTTCTTATCAAGGCGAGATTATCGACGATTTCTGTTTAACCTTTAAGGACGGTAGAGTGGTAGACGTAAAAGCGGGCAAAAACGAGGAACTTTTGCGTAAGCTTATCGCAATGGACGAAAATTCCGCAATGCTCGGCGAATGTGCGCTGGTTCCTTTCGATTCTCCCATCAATAACACCGGGATTTTGTTTTATAACACTCTTTACGACGAAAACTGCTGCTGCCATTTGGCGCTCGGCAGAGGCTTTAATAATTGCCTTAAAGATTTTGAAAAGCTTTCGTTCGAAGAATGTAAGAAAGCGGGTATCAACGATTCCATTATTCACGAAGACTTTATGATAGGCACGACCGACCTCGAAATCGACGGCGTTACCAAAGACGGAAAAACCGTCGCCATATTCAGAAACGGCAACTGGGCGTTTTAAGCTTAAACGCTCTTTTACGTTTATTTTAAAGCGGAGGGCGGCGTCGTTTGCCGCGAATAAAAAATGAAAATTTTTGCGCTCGATATAGGCGGAACCAATTTAAAATACGGCTTATTCGACGAAAACATAGTGCAAATAAGCGGCGGGGAGCAACCGTCTAAGGCATCTTGCGGGGCGGAGGAACTTTTAAAAGTCGTTTTTTCGGTTTGCGATAAGCAGCTTAAAAAAGAAAAATTCGATTTAATCGGCGTTTCGACCGCCGGAATGGTGGCGGCGGACGGCTCTATTGCCTACGCGAACGAAAATATTCCTAATTACACGGGCGTTAAATTGAAAGAATTGCTTCAAAACCGCTACGGCGTACCCGCCTTCGTCTTGAATGATATATCCGCGGGCGCTTTGGCGGAGCTTGACGGCGGCGAAGATTTTTATTATCTTTCGCTTGGAACGGGTGTGGGAGGAATAATGGTCAAGGGCGGTTTTCCGCTTTGCGGCGAGCAAGGCGTAGCGGGGCAGATAGGTTATTTGCCCTCGATAGGCGGGCGCGGAATAATCGATAAAAGCGCGTCCGTTTCGGCTCTTAGCAAAGCGTTGGGTTCTGGCGTTGCCGCTGCCTTCGAAAACGCCGAAAAAGGCGACGAACAAGCGGCTTCTGTTATTTCGGCATGGGCGAAAGAAGTTATGCATGTGCTTTCGCTCGTCGTCGGGTTTTACAATCCGCCGTGCATAGTCATAGGCGGCGGAGTAAGTAGGCAAGGCGAGCGTTTGGTCATGCATTTAATGCTAGAAATAAACGAAATGCCTTTGCCGTATCGCCGCACGCTCAAGCTAAAAACGGCAAAAAATCCTTCGGGAATAATAGGCGCCGCAAAATTTGCAAAAATAAAAAGCGAGGAGAATTTAAAATGAATAAATCGCAAATAGAAAACGCTTTAAAAGGCGGATTGATAGTATCTTGCCAAGGGCTTGAAAACGAGCCTATGCACAGCTCGTTTATAATGGGGCGCTTCGCTCTCGCGGCAAAACAGGGCGGCGCGGTAGGTATTCGCGCAAACACCGCCGAAGATATAACCGAAACAAAAAAGAACGTGGATTTGCCCGTAATAGGCATAGTAAAGCGCGATTATCCCGATAGCGACGTGTATATTACGCCCACCTTGAAAGAAATCGAAGAGCTTTTGTCTTGCGGCGCGGAAATCATCGCGTTAGACGCGACCGACAGGCTTCGCCCGAACGGCGTAACTCTTGAAGAGTTCGTTAAAAAGGTGCGTAAAATCGCGCCCGAAGCTTTGCTCATGGCAGATACTTCCACGTTCGAAGAAATGCTCGCCGCCGACGAATTGGGCTTTGATTTTATCGGGACCACGATGCGCGGCTACACCCCTTATACGAAAGGCATAAAAATTCCGGATTTCGAGATTATTAAAAAAGCTTCGCAAACCTTAAAAGCGCACGTTATCGCCGAGGGCGGGATTTCAACCCCTAACGAGCTTAAACTCGCGCTCGAAAGCGGTGCGTTCTGTGCGGTGGTGGGCGGCGCAATTACTCGCCCGCAAAACATTACGGCAAGCTTCGTAAAAGCCATTTCTAACAAATAAATTATGGAACGCTATGCATGGAAGGCTTTTTTAAAGCCGGGTAAAAAACAGGAATATATTCGCCGCCATAACGAAATTTGGGGCGAAATGAAAGAAGTACTTAAATCGGCGGGAATAAAAAACTATTCCATTTGGCTTTGCGAAAACGAAATTTTCGGTTATTACGAATGCGAAAAGGGCATAGACTTCGCCGCGAAAACGCAAGCGTTAAGCCCCGTCGTCGCAAAATGGAACGATTACATGCAAGACGTTATGACCATGCCGTTAGATAAAAAAACGGGAGCTCAGCCGCTTTTAGAGCAAGTGTTTTATCTCGAATAAGCGCGTTTTAAGGCATTGATTTTCGTGCTAAAAAATAAGCGAAAGTGCCGATAACCGACTTATAGCGGCACTTTTTGTTTTTTATTCGCGTTTTTGGAACAAAATTTTAAGTTTAATAAAAAATATGGAAATATTTTAAAAACCCCTTAAAACCCTTGACTTTTTCGGACGGGGGGGGGGTATACTCATTCAGTATAATCGGCGCGATGTTTTTCGCGAGGAAAAAATCGGTAATAAAAAAAGGAGTGGTTGTTTTGGCAAAGCAAAAAACTAAAAAAGAAAAAGCGCCCAAACCTAAGTATAATATGGCGCAGAACTCGGCGTATATGATAAAACTCGCTTGGACGTCGGGCGAAAAAAAGGTTATAGTCCTTAGCTTGTTATCCGCGCTGTTTGCGGTGGCGTTAAATCTTATCGAATTATACGTTTCCCCCGTGATACTTTCCGTGGTCGAAAGGCAGGCTTCTATATCCGAGCTGATTGTTACGATAATTTCGTTCGTTGCGGCGCTCATGGTCGTTTCGGCGGCTTCGGCTTACGTAAAAACCAACGAACTATACGGAAGAATAAGCGTGCGCAGCGAAATTATTTCGCTGCTTAACAAAAAAGCGTCTACTACGTCTTACCCCAACTTGTTCGACGAAAAATTTAAAAAGCTTCAAACAAAATCGCAAGATTCGGTCAACTCGAACTGGTCGGCTACCGAAGCCGTGTGGACCACTCTTACCGATTTAACGAAGAATATCATAGGTTTTATTTTTTACGTCGTTATAATGTCGACCGTTCAGCCGCTTTTACTCGTCGTTATACTTGCAACCACGATAATTTCTTATTTTATCGGCAATTATTTAAACGGATGGGGTTATCGCCACCGTGAAGAAGAAACGGACTATTCGAATAAACTTTACTATCTGGACCGCCGTTCGAGCGAACTGACCGTCGCGAAAGACATTCGTATTTTCGGCTTGCGCCCGTGGCTTAAAGAATTGTATAATAAAACCGTAACGGCGTATACGGCGTTTCAAAACAAAGCGCAAGGAGTTTATCTTTGGGCAAGCGTAGCGGATATTATACTCACTTTCGCGCGCAACGCTTTTTGCTATGCGTATCTTATAGGCCTTGTACTCGGCGACGGACTGAGCGTATCCGAATTCCTTTTGTTTTTTAGCGCGGTGGGCGGTTTTGCCGCATGGGTTACGGGCATTTTGGGCGGGTTTAACACCCTCCACGTTCAGTCGTTGGATATTTCTACCGTGCGCGAATATATCGAATTTCCCGAACTTTTCAAATTCGAAAACGGCGAGCATATCGAAATTCAAAAGGATAAACTTTACGAAATCGAGCTTGAAAACGTTAGTTTTCGCTATCCCGGCGCGGAAAAAGATACGCTCTCAAACGTCAATCTCACGCTTCGTCGCGGTGAAAAGCTCGCAGTGGTGGGGTTGAACGGCGCGGGAAAAACCACGCTCATTAAATTAATGTGCGGATTTTTAGATCCTACCGAAGGTCGCGTTTTGCTCGACGGAAAGGATATCAGAGATTTTAACCGTCGCGATTATTATAAAATGTTTTCCGCCGTTTTTCAAGATTTTTCGTTGCTCGCCGGCACCGTCGCTACTAACGTCGCGCAGGATAGCGAGGGCATCGATATGCAGCGCGTCGAGCGGTGCGTCGAAAAAGCGGGGCTTAGCAAAAAGATAGAATCTTTAAAGGACGGATATCAAACTTATTTAAACAGAAAAGTTTTCGAAAACGCAGAACTTCTTTCGGGCGGCGAAACGCAACGGCTTATGCTCGCCCGCGCGCTTTATAAAGACGCTCCGTTTATCGTTTTAGACGAACCTACCGCCGCACTCGATCCTATCGCCGAGGCGGAAACGTATCGAAAATACAACGAAATGACGAGAGGTAAATCTTCTATATACATATCGCACAGGCTTGCTTCCACGCGTTTTTGCGACCGCATAATTTTGATTGAAAACGGCGGAATAAGCGAACAAGGCACTCACGAAGAGCTTTTAAAAGCGGGCGGCACATACTCCGAACTCTTTGAAATTCAGAGCAAATATTACAAGGAGGGCGCGGGCGAAAATGAGTAAAAAAGACAAAAAAATCAGCTTGGCTAGGGCTTTTAAGGCGAACAAACGCGGGCTTAAGTTAATTTATAAGCATTACCCGCAGATGGTCGTTTCAAGTATAATAAGCGTAATTTGGAGTTCTTTAACTCCGTACGTGGAAATATTTCTTTCCGCGCTCATCATCGACGAATTGGTCGGGGATAAAAACGTGCAAAGGATTCAAACGCTCGTTATAATAACGCTCTTTTCCGTCGCGATTATCGCGCTTATTACGGCTCTTTTTAAAAAATGGAAAAACGCGCAAAGCGCGAACGATTGGCTTAAAATAGAACATATAGTTTCCGAAAAAATGCTCGATACCGACTACGTTAATCTCGACGACCATCAAACGGCTGAAAAACTGTCTACTATTCGCCAAAACTTTAACGGCGGCGGATGGGGGCTCGGTCAAACGCTCGGGTGTTACGAAAAATTGATTTCTTCGGTTCTAACGATTTTGGGCGGACTTGCCCTTACGGTAACGCTTTTCGCGTGTAAAGTTCCCGAAGGCGCGGCTTTGGCGTGGCTTAACAATCCCTTCGCGGTGGCGGGCGTTATTGCGATTATGGTGGCGATTACTTTTATTTCTCCGGGCCTCAGCAACAAGGCGGGCAGTTATTACGCTAAAAATTCAGACTCACACAATTTGGGCAACAGATTGTTTTCGTTTTTCGGTTGGCTTGGCTATTACGAAGAGTTCGCACCCGACGTTAGAATTTATCGTCAGGATAAAATTTGCGAAAGATATAACCGAAATAAAGAAGACGTTTTCGGTTCTAAAGGCTTGTTCGCTCGTTTTGCGCGCGGACCGATGGGCCTTTTAGAAGCGGCTTCGGCGGCGGTCTCGGTTGTTTTTACGGGCGTCGTTTACGCTTTCGTGTGCTTAAAGGCGCTATCCGGGGCGTTCGGCTTAGGTTCTGTTACGCAATACGTGGCGTCTATTGCAAAAGTTTCGGGCGGTATGTCCGGCTTGGTTTCGGGTATCGGGCTTATGCGTAACAATGCGCCTTTTCTCGAATTAACCTATGAATATTTGGATATTCCCGATAAAATGTATCAAGGTAATCTTTCGGTCGAAAAGCGCGGCGACAAAAAATATCAAGTCGAATTCCGCAACGTATCGTTTAAATATCCCGGCAGCGAAAATTACGCGCTGCGCGGCGTTAACATGAAGTTCGAAATAGGCAAGCGTTTAGCCGTAGTCGGAATGAACGGAAGCGGCAAAACCACGTTTATAAAACTTTTGTGCCGTTTATACGACCCTACCGAAGGCGAAATTTTGCTTGACGGCGTGGATATTCGCGAATATAATTACGACGAATATATGGATATATTCTCCGTCGTGTTTCAGGATTTCGAGCTGTTCGGCTTTAAGCTCGGCGAAAACGTCGCGTGCAGAACGGATTACGATAAGGAGCGCGTAGTCGATTGCCTTAACAAAGCGGGCTTTTCGGATAGGCTTGCAAAAATGAAAGAAGGCACCGAAGCCTATCTTTATAAAGATTACGAGCCTAAAAAAGGCGTAGACGTATCGGGCGGCGAAGCGCAAAAAATCGCCATTGCCCGCGCGCTTTATAAAAACGCGCCCTGCATTATTTTAGACGAGCCCACCGCCGCGTTAGACCCTATTGCCGAAGCGGAAATATATTGTAAATTCGACGAGATTGCGGGCGATAAAACAGCGATTTATATCTCGCACCGGTTGTCTTCGTGCAAATTTTGCGACGAAATAGCCGTGTTTAACGAAGGTTCGGTGGTTCAGCAAGGCACGCACGCTTCGCTTGTATCCGACGAAAACGGAAAATATTACGAGCTGTGGCATGCTCAGGCTCAGTATTACGTAACGGAATAATTTGTTTTAGCCGTTTTTAAAAGCAAAAAAATATAAAAAACGCCGCGATTTTTGCGGCGTTTTTGCATGCTGAAAAAATTAAATGCTTTTCGGTAGAGTGGTTTTTATCGTCGTTAAATGTTCGTTAAATCCTTCGGTAATTAAACTGAATTTTCCGTTTTTATAAACGACTTCGCTTACCGAAGCGTTGGGAACCCACGGAAAAGTTTTCATTTCGCTGCTGTTTAGCCCCTTAAAAAAGCAAAAGCAAGAGCGGATAACGGCGGCATGCGTAACCACCGCGACGGATTTTTCGTCGAAATCGCTCGCTATTTGTTCGAATGCTTTAACCGCGCGCGATTGAACTTCTTGCATGCTCTCGCCGCCGGGGCAGCGTGAAAGCCCGACGTCCGTTTTCCAAAGCGAAAATTCTTCGGGAAAAAGTTTAATTAGTTCCGCGGGAGTTTTGCCTTCCCAAAGCCCCGCGTTTATTTCTTTTAGATTTTCGTTTATAAAAACGGGTAAGCCCGAAAGTTTTGAAAGCGGCTCCGCCGTTTGGCGCGCCCTTAAAAGAGGACTTGAAAAAACGGCGTCTATTTTATAGTTCTTATAAACGAATTCGGCTGTTTGCGCCGCTTGAATTAAACCTTCTTTCGCAAGCGGAACGTCCGATTGCCCCGTCATGTATCCGCTTTTGTTCGCAACGCTGTAGCCGTGCCTTATTATTATGAGATTCGTCATATTTTTGCGATTCCTTTATTTTAAAAAATTTATCTTTTTTTTCGTGCCGATTTTATGCCGAAAAAAATTGACCGTCGAAATAAATAGTCAGCTTTATACCGTTCATTCCGCGGGGGATTTATCTTCTTTTAAACAGAACCAATTCGGGATTAACGCAATTTTCGTCGTATTCGCAAATAAGAATAAACCCTTCGCGGGCGATTACGCCGAAGCACGTTTTACCTTCGTCGTCGAAAAGGTCTTTAACCTGCGCGCCCAGATAGGTTTCGTCGTCTTTTAAAAATTTAACGTTTTTGCCGTTCGGCAACGGATATTCTATATTTACGAAATTGCCTACAAGCGGATAAAGCTCCGTAACCTTTTCCATTCCGTCAACGTGCAAATCGTTGATTTCGTTTATCAATTCTTGTTTAAACGATTGATAATTTTGCATTCCGCCCGTCAATATGTATTTAGCTATGAAACATTGCTTTCCGAAAGGGCAGCCGTTCGTTTGCAAGCAGCCTCTGCATTCGTTTACGGACTGACATTCGGCGCAGTTCGCGCCGCAAATAGATGTATTCATTTTTTAGACTCTCCTTTTAAAAGTTTCATCATTGCGGTAAAATCTTGCGTTAGCATTTCGGATATTTTTTCTATCGAAAAATCGCACGCGCCCGTCGCGCACAGCGTTCCGATGCCGAAAGTGTGAATCCAAATATGCTCGAACAGCGTTTTTGCCTGCGTTCGGTTAAGCCCGTAATCTTTTTCAATCGTTTTTATGCAGTTCGCGGCGGGTTCGCCCAGCGAGCCTAGAATATCTTCGAAAGTAACGGCGTTTTTGTTTTCTTGCATAAACAAAAACCGATATAAATTAGGCTCTTTTATGCCGAAAAGCACCATTTTCATGCCGACTTGTTTAAACGTCGGCATATCGGTTAAATTTTCGCTTCGCATGTTTTCGAAAACGCGCATTGCAGCCGTGCGAACTTCTTTATTCAGCTCGTCCATTCCCGAAAAAAGCGTAAAAACAGGGCGCGCGGAGCTGCCTAGCTTTGCTCCAAGCTCGCGTGCTGTTAGCGCGTTTTTTCCTTTCTCGGAAATTATGCTTACGGCGGCGGTTATCACTTCTTCTTTGGTAAATTTGGGTTTCGGCGGCATTTTTCTCCTTAACGATTTTCGTTTTTTTATTATTGAACGTTTTTAGCGAGTGATTTTTTTGCTTGCGTTTAAAAAAACGTTCTGCAACAAGTGTTTTAATTTATTATATACTAAAAAGTGCGTTTTGTCAACGATTTACGCAGAAGTTTTAATCGCTTCGGCTTTGGTTTTAGTTTATAAAGGGTAGGGGGTAATGGCGTTTTTAACATAAAAAAATAAAAGTAACGCATAATCGGGGTATGGCGTTTCGCGTTAAGTTTTTCAAAAATATAAGCTTTTTGGTGGCGGCGGTCGTTTTTTCGGCGTACGCTTTAGCTTGCGTGCAAAAAAGTTTTTTCGTTAAAGCGGGCGGGGCGGCTAAAAGCGTCTGCGCGGAAAAACCTATAACGGAAGAAGTTTGCGGCAACGCCTTTATGTCGAGCGAATTTAGTGCGAGCGGATTTAAGGTGCGCGGCGGTAATTCGGGCGGAATTAATAAAAACGGCGCGGCAGTGTTTGAAAAAACGAATTTAACGCAAGGCTTTTGCCCGAACTCGCTTATAATAAAAACCCCGGCGGGAAGTTACGAATATTATTATCCGCAGTTGAGTTTGATTTTCGGCGACCTCGTTCTATTAGGGCTCGAAGACGAAGTGCAAAGAATTTATTGCGATAATTATTTCCCCGCAAAAAACGCCGAATGTATATTCGAACCCGACAGTTCTTCGATTTTTAAAATCATTCCCGAAAAAAACGGCAAATTCATAAAAAAAGAGAGCATAAAAAGCGCGATTTTATACGCTCTTTCACGCGGGAAGGGCGAAGTCGAATTAAAGGCGGAAGTGCAAAAACCGGAAATATATTCTTACGAGCTTTTGCAAAAGCGCGTAGAACGTTCTTGTTTTCGCACGTATTACGGAAGTTCGTCCGCCGAAAGAAAAAACAACGTAGAGCTTGCCGCCCGCGCGATAAACGGCACGATTTTGCCTAGCGGGGGCGAGTTTTCGTTTAACGCCGTCGTCGGCGAAAGAACGGAAGAACGCGGTTATAAAAAAGCCAAAATAATATCGGGCGGCGAATTCGTAGACGGTGTAGGCGGCGGCGTTTGTCAGGTTTCGGGCACTGTTTATAACGCCGCGCTTTTGGCGGGGCTTTCTGTTACGGAATGGCATCGTCACTCTTTGGCTGTAAGCTACGTCAGCCCGTCGTTCGACGCTATGGTTAACGGCAACGTTTGCGATTTGGTTTTTAAAAACGATACGGAAAGCGATATTTTTATCGTTTGCCGTGCGGACGGCGAATACTTAAGCGCGAACTTTTTCGGGGTTAAAAACGGTTACGAATATAAATTGATTTCGCGGGTGGTTGGCGTGATAGAGGCTAAAACCGCCGTCGAATACGACGAAACGCTTGAGCCGGGCGAAAAAAAGCAAATAATCGCGGCTAAAAACGGCGTAAAAAGCGAAGGTTATTTATGCGCGTATAGCGGCGGCGTTCAAGTTTTTTCGCGCAAGATAAGGCAAGACGAATATTCCGCGCTGAACGGACTTATAAAAACGGGGGATAAGCTTAAGCCTTAAACGCCGCTAAAAATCTATCGGCTATTTTTGCGGGGTAAAAAAGTTACAAAAAAATTATAAAAAAAGGAATATCCGTTTTAAAACGCGTCAATAATTAAAATCGATAAAAATTTTCAGGTTTTAAGGCGGGTGTTTTTTATGAAAAAATTTCGCATAACTTTTATTTGCTGTTGCATAATAGTTTTAGCTTTGCAGGCTTTCGGGTGTTCGCTTAATTCGGGCGGGGGTCAATCGCGCGAGTATTTGCGCATTCACGTTCGCGCAAATTCGAATTCGCAAGAAGACCAAGCCGTTAAGTACGAAGTTCGCGATTTAATCGTTGAATATTTTGCAAAAAGACTTTGTAACGTAAAAAGCAAAGAGCAAGCCTTAGCCGTTATAAAAAGTTGCGAAAGTGCCGTTAACGGGCTTATAGGCGAACTTTTGCAAAAGCGCGGCTTTAATTACGGCGCAAAAATCAGCGTTAAAAACGAAAACTTCCCCACACGCGTTTACGGCGACGGAGAGCTGGTTTTAGAAGCCGGTTATTACGACGCGGTAATCGTGGAGCTTGGCAAAGCGCAGGGCGAAAATTGGTGGTGCGTGGTTTATCCGCCCCTATGTTTTACGGGCAGCGAAAACGTAACATACCGTTCGATAATTTACGACCTGATAAACGGATACGGTAAAAATAACGGAGCCGAAAACTAATAACGCTTTTTCGCGGTTTTAACGCTTTCGGCACCTTATTTAAAAAGCCGCCAAAAAGGCGGCTCGGTTAAAAAACAAGGAGGAAATATGAAAAAAGCGTTAAAATCGATCGCCGTCGCGGCGGTGTGCGCGTTAATCGCGCTGCCATGCGGCGTTGCGGTCTACAAAGCGAATTACGCGCCCCGCGAGCCTGTAGCCGCGGTTGCCGTAATTTCCAAGGGTAGCCGTGGTGAAACGGTTAAAACCATTCAAAAAAAGTTAAAGCGTTGGGGGTATTACAGCGGCTCGATAGACGGAATTTACGGTTCGCAAACGGTTGCCGCGGTTAAGTATTTTCAGCGCAAAAACGGGCTTACGGCGGACGGCATCGTAGGGGCTAAAACTTTAGCCGCGTTGGGAATGTCTCAAAGCGCGCTAAACGGTTCTTCGGGTTCGTCGAATTCGTCCGGCTCGTCCGGCAGTGGCAGTTATTCCAATTCGGATATCAATTTACTGGCGAAGCTTGTTTACGGCGAGGCACGCGGCGAAAGCTACACCGGGCAGATAGCCGTTGCCGCCGTGGTTTTAAACAGAGTAAAAAACAGTGCGTTTCCGAACACCATATCGGGCGTAATTTATCAACCGTACGCGTTTACGGCGGTTAGCGACGGGCAAATCAATCTAACGCCCGATTCTAAGGCAATAAGCGCGGTTAAAGAAGCCATGAACGGCTACGATCCCACTTACGGCGCGTTGTATTATTACAATCCCGCCACAGCAACCAGCGCGTGGATTTTCTCGCGCAAAACGACCGTGCAGATAGGTAGGCACGTGTTCGCCGTTTAAAGGTTAAGAGGTGAAATATGAACGAGAAAAAATTTAATAATGCCATAGAAAAGGCTGACGAACTTGCTAAAAAATCTTCCGTCGACGAAGAAAAAACAAAAGGCGAAAAGTCCGCCTATAAGTCCGATAACAAGGGTTTGGATAAAAAATCGAGCAAAAAATCGGCTCCTAAAAAAGTGAGCGAAAAAACGTCTGCTTCTACCCGAGCAAAGGGTAAAAGCGAAGGGGTAAAAGCGAGCGCTAACGCCTTAAGGGAGGAAAAGCGCAAAGCGGCGCTTATTAAACGCCAAGAGCGCGAAGAGCAAAGGGCGCAGCGCCGCATAGAAGTCGCTAAAGCGCGCCAAGAAAAAAAGGAAAACGCTAAAAAAGCGCGGCTTGCAAAAAAACAGGCGGCACAGCGCAAAAAGGAGGCTATAAAAGAGCTACGGCTTAAAAAGCGCGAAGAAAGGCTTGCTCGTCGCGATATGCTTCGCCACGAAAGCAAGATGGACCGCCGCGAACGAATTTTAGCCGAGAAGCAAGAAAAGGCGCGCCTAAAAAGCGAAAAACGCGCGGCAAAAGCAGAACTTAAGGCGCAAAAACTTAAAGCGAAACAAGAACTTGCGCGCCAAAAAGCCGAAGCAAAGCGTGAAAAAAGCAAAACTCGCGCCTCGCGCGGCATAGGCGGGTGGCTTGCCGCGGTTATCGCGCTCGGCTCGTGCGTGCTGGTTTTGGCAACCGTGCTCGTTTGGAACGTGTTTATGACGAACGGCGGCGAAGACATGCTTTCCGGCGTGTATCAGCAAGCGTTTTACGATCTGGTCGGCTACGTAGATAATATCGACGTAAATCTTTCTAAGCTTAGCGTTACCGCGGACGAAGGTCAGAACCAAAAGTTGTTAAACGAAGTCAGCGTTCAGGCAAACCTTGCCGAAAGCGATTTAGCCGCTCTGCCCTTGGCTGAAGAAAGCCGCAACGGCACGGTTAAATTCGTTAATCAGCTGGGCGATTTCAGCAAATATTTATCCAATAAGCTTATCGACGGCGAATCTATAACCGCCGAAGATAAAAAAACGCTTGCGGAGTTTAAAAGGATAAATTCCTCTTTAAAAGCCGATTTAACCGAACTTGCAGACAAAATAGACAAAAACTATAACTTTTTAAGCCTTTTAAGCGGCGAAGCCGATAATATAGTGCTTCAAAAATTCGCGGAATTGCAATCTAATTCGGTTGATTATCCGCAAATGATTTACGACGGACCTTTTGCGGACAGACCTGAAAAAGGCGCGGGCGAAAAACCCGTTGCCGGCGAAAGAATAACCGCAGAGCAGGCAAAAAATCAATTTGCCAAGTATTTTGCCGATTATTCCGTAAGCGAAACCGCCGTTATAGGCGAAGCGTTCGGCGAAGGTTTTTGCAGCTATAACGTCGAAGGATTAGCGGGCGGCGAACAGCTTTTTGCTCAAATCGCGTGCGACGGCAAGCTTGTTTCGTTTAACTGGTATATGGATTGTTCCAGTGTAAATCACGGGCGCGACGAATGTATCGCAATCGCAACCGAAACTTTGCAAAAGTGGGGCTATAAGTCGATTAAACCCGTGTGGACAACTCAAAGCGGCACCACGACATACGTGAATTTTGCCGAAGAACAAAACGGAATTATAATCTATGCGGATATGATAAAAGTTAGCGTTTGCATGGAGCGCGGCGCCGTTTACGCAGCCGATTTTAAGGCGTATATAGAAAGCCATAAGGAGCGTTCTATCGAAAATCCTAGCATCACCGTCGAAACGGCAGAGAAAAAACTTGCCGAAAATTTAGAAGTTAAAACTTCGCGCCTTTGCGTTATTCCGCTTGAAAGCAGCGGTAAAGAACGACTTGCTTACGAGTTCTGGTGCGAATCCGTCGACGGCGAATATTATATTTATATCGACGCCGCTAGCGGCAAGCAACTGCAAATTTTTAAAGTAGTGCAAACAGACCAAGGAACTTTGCTTATGTAAAAAATTCGCCTTCTCTCAAAAAACGAGAGAAGGCTTTTTTTGCACGCGTTTTATAATAATTAGCGCAAGCGAGCAAGAAAGGCTTCCTTGTGTAAAGGAAGCTGTCACCGAAGGTGACTGAAGGATTGTCTGTTTGATTATTAATATGCTTAATCGCTCAACACAAAGTGCCGATAATCGACCTATAGCGGCACTTTTTGCTTTTTTACCCCCTCAGTCAAAAATCAAAGATTTTTGCCAGCTCCCCTAAAATAGTGGAGCCAG
>CAZNKA010000022.1:0-14749 GCA_964573495.1 uncultured Acidiphilium sp.
CGTTGCCCCGCTTTCCGCAAAATCGACCCAGTATTCGTATACTCCTATTGCTTGTAAAAACAACCCGCCGAGCATAAAATAAACCAGTATTTTACCCGCCGTTATTTTTGTGTAATTAATTAGAAGTTGAGCAACTACGCATAACGAGCCGCCAACTAAAAACACTTTAGTATACGTTAATATAATTTGTTGCATATATGTAGATATTATGCTGGTTTTTTATTGCTTTTATGTCAGACATAATCATTTTCGAGTTCAATTAAATGCGCTATACCGGGGATACTTTCACCTTGTTGAGTGGATACGGCAGACAAAAGGGCTCCGGTTGCTATAAACAAAATTTTTTTATATTCGCCGCTAAGCATTCGCTTGTAAATGTAAGAATTAAAAACCACAGCACTACACCCCGCGCCGCTGCCGCCTTGATATTCTTTTTCGTCTAAATTATAAATCAATTCGCCGCAGTCTAAATGATTGTCTAAACCAACGCCTTTTTTTAACAATAACTCTTTCAAAATCCTAGATCCCAAAGCACCTAAATCACCCGTTAATATCATGTCGTAATCAGAAGCCGCCTTATTGTTGCAATTAAAAAAATCCAATAATGTATGAGCAACGGCAGGAGCCATTGCCGCCCCCATGTTATTCGCGTCCGTAACCCCGTAATCGACAACTCTGCCAATCGTTGCCGAAACTATTGAAATTCCTTTTTCCGCAAAACCAATAACGTTCGCACCGGCCCCCGTAACCGTCCATTGCGACTGCGCGGGGCGAGTAGTTCCTTGTTCTAACGGATAACGATATTGCCTTTCGGCAGTCGCAAAATGGCTTGCCGTAGCGCAAACCACGTTGTTAAAATAGCCGCCGTCGATTAACGCAGCTCCTAAAGCCATGCTTTCGGTCATCGTAGAGCAAGCATTATACACCCCGATAAACCCACTATTAAACTCTCTAGCCGAAAACGACGCAGAAATTATTTGATTTAACAAATCACCCGCAATTATCGCATCGATATTATCACTATTTTTTCCGCTTGATTTTATTGCTCTTTCAATTACACCCGTAAGCATTTTTCGTTCGGCAAATTCAAAACTTTTTTCTCCGAAATAGTCGTCGGTAATGTACTCGTCGATGTATTTACCTAAATTTCCGCCTGCTTCTTTAGGTCCGCAAATCGTTGCTGTAGATATAATTTTAGGTTTATTTTTAAAAAACATAGTCCTTTTCAAAATAATCTTTCCCCTTATTTTTTTTATTTTATAAACCGAAAAAGTAATAAACCAACCCGACCAAAACGCTAGCACTGACCCCGTATACAATTATCGGGCCCGCAACGACGAACATTTTTGCCGCCATTCCGTAAATATACCCTTCGCGTGAAAATTCCATTGCGGGCGAAGCTACAGAATTTGCGAATCCCGTAATCGGAACAATCGAACCGCCTCCCGCGTGTTTTCCTATTTGGTCATACACGCCGAGCCCCGTCAATAATACTCCGATAAAAATCAACACGACAGACGTAGCAGCAGCCAAATCATCGCCCTCGATTTTTAATTCAAGCATAAAAAAATATCTTATAAACTGACCTATCGAGCAAATAAAGCCGCCAACCAAAAACGCGTTTAAAAGACTCCTTTTTTCGTTTGATGCAGGCGTTAAGCGCGAAACGAGTTCCGCATATTCTTTTTTTGACAAAATCGGTTGCTCGGGCAAATTATTTTTTTTCATTATTTCTAATCTCCCGCGGAACAAAACAAGAAAAACAAGTTTCGTTTTCGTCAATTCTGCGCATATCTTCAAACACAGGAATATCACTTCGCTTTTTCATACAATTATTATTGCTTTTTATTAAATTTTTATTCGAAAAAAAAAATTATTAATAAGAAACAACCGATGCTTATATAAACTCAATTATTTTTTCTAGTATATTTTTTGCATTTTGCCGTTCTTGCTTGACAAATCGTTCCCAAGTTATTATAATTTATAATGAGGCGGGTTTGAAAATTTTTTAAACAAAGCGATTGATCCGTTTAACATCCCTCGTTTTTGTTCTTAAAAAATGTCTGTTATTCGCCCGAATTCTTAAAATAAGCGGAAAACATTTATGAGAAAAACAAAAATTGTATGCACAATCGGACCGGCGAGCAGTGACGAAAAAGTTTTTTCGAAAATGTGCGAAAACGGTTTAAACGTAGCACGTTTAAATTTCTCACACGGAACACACGACGAACATCAACGAAAAATCGATATGATAAAACGCGTTCGCGAAAAACTGAATTTACCGATTGCGATTATGCTCGACACAAAAGGCCCCGAATATCGCCTTAAAACATTTAAAAACTCACGCGTGATTTTACCCGATGGTGCCCGTTTCGTTTTTACCACACGTGAAGTCGAAGGCGATGAAAACATCGTTTCAATAAGCTATAAAGGATTACCCAACGATTTAAGCGTAGGCGACGTCATTTTGGTAAACAACGGGCTGGTTTCGTTTAAAGTAGAAAATTTATCCGATACGGATATCGAGTGCACCACTGTTATCGGAGGCGAAATTTCAGATCGAAAAAGCATGAGCTTCCCCGGTAAAACTTTGCGCCAAAAATATTTAAGCGAACAAGATAAGTCGGACTTACTTTTCGGTATAAAAAACGGTGTGGATTTTATCGCGGCATCGTTTGTTTCGACCGCGCAAGACCTTATCGATTTAAAGAGTTTTTTACACGAAAACGGCGGCGAAAATATCGGCATTATTGCAAAAATCGAAAACAGAAGCGGCATAAACAACATCGAAGATATTTCAGCAGAATGCGAAGGCATAATGATCGGAAGAGGAGACCTCGGAGTGGAAATTCCATTTACCGAATTGCCCGCAGTTCAAAAATACATTATAACAAAATGCAGACTTCTAGGCAAAAGAGTAATCACCGCAACCGAAATGCTTGAATCCATGATTCACAATCCGCGCCCTACTCGCGCAGAAATTTCGGACGTTGCAAACGCCGTTTACGACGGAACGAGCGCAGTTATGCTTTCGGGAGAATCGGCCGCGGGCAAATACCCCGCCGAAACAGTAAAAACGATGTCCGATATTGTTACCGAAACGGAATTACATATAGATTATTCACAGCGCTTCCACGATAGCCATTTTAAAATAAAAAACAAAACCGACGCGGTTTCGCACGCAACTTGCGGGATGGCAATCGACATAGGAGCAAAGGCAATTGTCGTTACGTCTATGTCCGGCATTACGGTAAGAATGGTATCGCGTTTTCGCGCACCGATGGATATTATCGGAATGGCAACGGATAAAAACGTTTGGTATAAACTAGCACTATCTTGGGGAGTAACTCCCGTTATGAGCGAACGCTTTAATTCAACCGACGTTCTGTTCTATTATGCGGAAAAAGTCGCAAAAAATACCCTACCTTTAAATCAAGGCGACAGCATAGTGGTCACCGCCGGAACCACGGGTGAAAACTCCGGAAGCACCGATACGATTAAAATGATTACTATAAAATAAAACTTTTTCCATACAAAAAATAGCGAGCAAAACCACTCGCCGTAATTAGTGTAATATCGCATTTTTTTTGAACAGGTATTGATAAAAATCAAACCTGTTCTTTTTTATTGTAAACAAATTTTAATTTTTTTCAACAGACGAATTCGGACAAAAAACGAAAACTTCTTTTAATGCGTGTTCATCGTTTTTTAAGCCGTCGGCTGTTTTTTTCGCACATAATAATTTTTCGTTTCTTAAAGATTTTCGGGTATCGTCGATTAAAAAAGAGCTTGCGTTTTTCAAATCAGGCTTTTCGCAAAAAGCAGAACTTAAAACAATTAATTCTTTTGCGTATTCAGTTAAGATTGTACCGATTTCTCTGCGTAAAATAAGAATAACCGATTTCCGCTCCATCTCAATAATTTGAGATTTACTTTTTGCTAATTCGGCAACATCACACTCACCGCCGCATTCTTTCAGCGCGCCGATTAACAAAGCACTCAACGAAAAACGAAATTTTTCGCGCGCATCATTTAAGACACTTTTTAATTTTTCACTGTAGCGCGCTTTTAATTCGGCTAATTTTTCATCATATTCTATTTTGTTCGTTTCGGATTTACAAAAATCGGACATAATGCTCCGTGTGTAAAAATTTAAAATTTAAAAACTCTTTTTATCGGGAAAACCGAGCTGACAACAACACTTTTTGCTTTATAAATAGCAAACGTACACGAAAAAACTATAAAAACAGCCAACATTAACGTAAAAAACGAGCTAAATTTTCGCTTCAAAGCACACCTCGCATATCACATATGTACTTGGCAAATTCTAAAAAATAGCGCTTAGTAAAATTTTAAAATCAAAAATTTATAGATTTTTCAAATAATCGATCTCGTATCTGGAAAGCGGACGACAAGCCCCCCTATCGATTCCGCTCAAGCCCAGCTCGCCGATTTTTATACGTTTTAAAAACACGACTTCTTTACCAACGGCTTCGAACATCTTTCTTACCTGTCTGTTTCTGCCTTCGGTTATGGTTATTGCAAGCTTTGTGAATTTATCGGTTTTGTCCGTAACGGTAAGTTTACACTTTTGAGTTATTTTTCCGTCGATTTCCACGCCCGTTCTAAGCTTGTTAAGCATAGCGTCGGTCACGTCGCCTTCAACCTTTAAAACGTAAGTTTTAGGAATTTCATTGCGCGGATGAGTAAGCCTGTTAACCAAATCGCCGTCGTCGGTAAAAATCAATAAGCCTTCGGAATCGTAATCGAGCCGCCCCACCGGCACAACGCGAGCCGCATTTTTAGGCAAAAGTTCCATAACGGTTTTTCTGCCCAAATCATCTTTTACGGTACAAACATAGCCTTTCGGCTTATTCATAATATAATAGCTGTTTTTATTCTTTAAAAACAATCTTTTTCCTTCGAAAACAACGCTATCGCGACGCTCGTCGATTTCTTGCCCCAATGTAGCCTTCTTACCGTTTACGGTTATTTTCCCTTCTTTAACCAGTTCGTCCGAACGCCTTCTGCTGGCAACGCCGCAAGCTTCTAAAAATTTATTGATACGCATAACCTTTTCTCTTAAAAAATTTTTTATTTTCTTACTACTATAATATAGTAAAGATTTTTTCGTTAAAAAGCAAGCGATTTTTTAATAAAATCTTAATTGTACCCATTTCTTTTTTTCCATCGACAGGAATTCTGCTTAAACGGCATAAATCAAACTCGAATTTCACGTCGTTTAGTTCACTTTTCGTTAGCGGATAATAAATATCGTTTTTAACGCCGACCGGAATATAATACGAAGTTTTTTCTACTTCGATATAAGTTAACGTTTTCCCCCCTTCAGCGAGCAAAACGCGCTTATAATCGGAATATGCTTGTTGCAACAACTCTTCGCTTCGTTCAAACATAGGCGCACAATCCAATACCACGCATACCAAATTAAATCCGTTTTTGTTCGCCGACGAAACGAGACATCTACCCGCCTTTTTAGTATACCCCGTTTTTACGCCGGTCGCATAAGGATAGTTGTTAAGCATTTTGTTTTTATTATTTAGCAAACGAGCGCTTTCACCGATCCCGATTTTTTTGCTTTTTGTCCGAACGATTTTTGCAAAAAATTCGTTTTTTAAGGCATGTGCCGTTATGACGGCAAGATCTTTTGCCGTGGAATAATGATTTTCTTCGTGTAAACCATGCGGATTTATAAAATGACTGTTTTCTGCACCATAATCTTTTGCTTGTTTATTCATCAGTAAACAAAAATCAGAAATTGACCCGCTAAGCCCGCATGCCAACGAAACCGCACAATCATTTCCCGAGCGAAGCATTAAACCATAAAGAAGTTCTTCGACGGTAAAAATCTCGCCTTCTTTTAAATATATGCTCGAACCTTCTATGTTTGTCCATTCTTTTTTAATTGTTAAAGTTTGTTTTACGTCAAAATTATTTATAACTGTAATTGCGGTTACGATTTTCGTTGTACTCGCGATCGCACGTTTAATATCTGAATTGGATTCGTAAAGGATTCGTTTACTATCTGCATCGATAACTATTTCGCTAACACAAGACGAAGCGTTTGTCTTAGTTTTTACGTCTGACATAAAAATAATCGAAATTACCGATAAAACAACGAATATCAGCCTTGATAATCTTTTAAGAACGCTTATGTTTTTCATAACTTAATATCGCCTATAATTTTCGCTAACGATTTCAAAAACGACTCCAACCCTTCACCTTTTTCATTTATTACGGCAAAACCGTTTCCGTTATCGATCAAAAAACATTCAGGCGTTACAGAAGAAAACGTAACCATTCCTCCGGCAAAATTTTCACCCGATTGCTTAATCACTTTAACATCGCCGTATTCACCACCACCGCAAAAAGTACAGATCGTAAGTTTAGCAACCGGAGTTGCAGATTGCCCTTTTTCGTTTAAAATAGGTTCGCCGACTATTTTTTTTACCTCGATAATTTGCGCAAGATTAGTTATCGCGCCCTCAAGTATCGATTCAATATTGCTTTTTTCTTTTTGCAAAATTAATACTCTCCAAAAATTTTTTAGTCAGAAATAAATTTATCGAAAACATATTCGTTACCGCGCATATTTTAAAAAAAATCACTTTATTTTTATTTTTTTCGCTAAAAACAACATCGTTTTTAATTCGCAAATATTTTTTGTTATTATTAACAATCGGCAAAATTGTGTTATTAACAATACAGAAAAACAATAATTTTAAAATTGCTCCGTTACTGCATTCTAAAGAGGTGATCGTTTTTGTTTTAAACAACAAAATTGAATATAAATTTAAATTAAAAATATTTTTTGGTTTTTTTAACGCGTCGGTTATTTTTACTATTATCGCTTTTTTGTTGCTTATATGAATAAAAATGCTATCCACGCAAAAAGTAACGTAACCGCCAAACACCGACAACCCGAAAATCTTAATACAAAAATAAATTTTAAAATTTTTAATATCGATAACCGAATACGCACTTAAAAAAATAGGCATAAAAAATAAAAAATTGCCGATAAAGAATAGCCATATTCTGACCATATCCGTATTATCGGCAATATAAATATTTTTATGTAAGATTAGTTTTGCAAAAAAAATTAAAACTTCAGCTTATTTTAGTAACGTCTTCACCTTTTAAAAAATCAGGGACTTCCTCTTCGTCAACGTCACCTAATTCAAAATCATCATCTGCATCTTCAACGTTTTCGTCAATATCAAAAAGAGAGTCTTGAGGACCGTCTCCGTTTTTCGCATTCTGCAAAAATTCGGGGTCGAGACTTTCATCATAATTGTCTTTTTCAAACAGATAGCTACTCTTTTCGTTTGCACCGCGTATAGAAGCAAGAAGTTGTTCGTAATCCGGAAGTTCGTCTAGGGAGGATATTTGAAAGCGTTTAAAAAAACCATCGGTAGTTCCGAACAAAACCGGACGTCCCGGAGCTTCTTTTCTACCTACTATTTCGATAACGCCTAATTTTAAAAGATTTTGTATTGCATATTCGCTATCCACCCCCCGAATTTCTTCTAAATCCAAGCGGGTAACGGGCTGTTTATACGCAATTATTGCCGAAACTTCCAACATCGATTTAGAAAGCTCTCTTTCGCGAATGGGATTTAACACCGTTGCAACGCTATCGGCATTTTTAGGGTTAGAGCAAAATTGAAGTTTGTTATTAAAAATCAGTAAATTTAATCCGCTCTGATCGTTATATTTTTCCTGAAGTTTTTTTGCGGCTTCAAGCACTTTTCCACTTGTAACTTCCAGCTTTTCGGCAATATCTTTTATAGCTATTGCGTTGCCGGAAACAAAAACTATCGATTCAATTATACTCGCTAAGGTCTCCGAATTCACTTAAATCGTCACTCCTGTTTTCATTTAAAGTAATAGTAATATCGTCAAAAACTTCGTTTTGAACGACTTTAATAAACTGTCTTTTTAAAAGCTCAAGCATAGCTTGAAAAGTAGTAATTATTTCCGCACGTGAAGCATCCGAATTAAACAATTCAAAAAAGCTGCACTCTTTTAAATCGAGCATTCGCTCGCGCATGAACACCATTTTGTCTTGAACGGTAAAAACTTCTTTTGGAATTTCTTTTTCTTCATGAATTTTCCGATTTAACTCCGTTCTCGTAAGTAAATCGGATAAAGCTTTAACAAGCCCCTCAAGCGTAAAATCTTTATATACGACGCGAACGTCGTTTGCTGCAGGTTCGGGCGGTTTATAATATCTTCCGACGTTTTCAAGCTCTTTTAGTTTTACGCTCATTTCTTTAAATAGTTTCAGCTCTTCCAATCTGCGTATAAGGGACTGTCCTTCGTCTTCTTCGTTTTCGGGGATAATATCTTCAATTTTAGGAAGAAGCGCTTTAGATTTTTCATATAATAACGTAGCAGCCACGCCCAAATACTCGCCTGCTTTTTCGATATCGAGAGATTCTAAATGGTTAAGATATTCCATGAATTGCCCGGTAACTTGCGAAACGAAAATATCTTTTATTTCGATTTGCGCTTGTTTTACGAGATACAATAAAAGATCGAGCGGCCCGTCGAACTCGCCCACATGTGTATCGTAATCAAAAATCGATTCGAAATTTTTTACGTTGTAATTAGCATTATCCATAATAACAAAAAAATTAAATAAATTTTATACCGAAAATTCCAAAAATCAACTTCCAAAAAGCAGTTATCGGCTTACCCGCCACATCAACTGCAAATTGCATAAAATAGCCGAAAATATCAAGAAAATACAGCGCGGGAACAGCTTCCGCAATAGAGCTTAATAAAATCAAACTAAGCAATATATAATAACCGTAATTCCTTATAAACCGATAAACTTTTCCGCGCTTTTTGGCAAAAACATCAACTAATCTAAATCCGTCAAGCGGAAAAACAGGTATTAAATTGAATACGAAAAACGATAAATCCAAAGCAAAACCTGCGTAAAATAACGTCGCCAAAAAAAGATATTCGTAACGCGTTACGTTTAAAAACACGCAAACCAAAATATAAAGCGGATAGAACAAGAACGCAAGCGCGTAGTTGGTTATTATCCCCGCGATCGACACCCAAAAGCAACCTTTTTTGTAATTATTAAAATTATACGGATTGACGGGAACCGGCTTTGCCCAACCAAAACCGACGAAAATAAAACATATTAACCCTACTAAATCAAAATGTTTTAACGGATTTAAAGTATAACGCCCCATTTGCCGTGCAGTATCGTCGCCGTTTTTATACGCGGCAAAAGCATGAGCAAATTCGTGAGCGGGCAAGATAAAAAGTAATATTAAAAAACGCGCTAAATAAGTAATTATTTTTTCAATATCCATATTCGTGTATTTTATATTATTTTTTACAACAATCCGTCAATAAACGCTTCGGCTGAAAATTCCGAAATGTCGTCGATGCCTTCTCCCGTCCCGACGAACGCAACGGGAATTTCATATTCATCGCAAAGCGAAATAACAAATCCGCCCTTAGCCGTTCCGTCTAATTTAGTCAAAACTAATCCGTCTATACCGACAGCGCCGTCGAAGCTTTCGACTTGAGACAAAGCGTTTTGCCCCGTAGTCGCATCTAAAACGATAAATTTATAAAAATTCGCCTCAGAATATTCGCGCTCTACAACCCTACCGATTTTTTTCAGCTCTTCCATAAGGTTTGCTTTTACATGCAATCTGCCGGCTGTATCCACAATAAGAACGTCGGTACCTTTCGCCTTCATCGAACTAACGGCATCGAAAACGACAGCAGACGGATCGCTGCCTTCACTGTGTTTGATAAGGCGAACGTTAGACCGTTCCGCCCAAACTTCGAGCTGCTCGCCGGCGGCGGCTCGAAAAGTATCGCCTGCTGCTAAAATAACGGATTTTTTTTGCGACTTAAAATGCGAAGCCAGCTTGCCGATAGTTGTTGTTTTACCCACCCCGTTTACACCTATAAGCATAATAACAGCGGGATATTCGATTTTAATCTCACCGGCATTTTTTAACTTTTCGGTTAAAACTTCTTTTAACGCGGAAATAACGAATTCCTTATCGGAAATTCTTTCTTTAATCATTCTGTCACGCAATTGTTCTACGATATCGCTTGCCGTAGAATACGAAACATCGGAAGAAATTAAAACATCCTCTAAATCTTCGTAAAAATCTTCACCGATTTTATCGCGAGCAAAAAGAGCGTTAAGTTTTTGAGAAAGAGTATCTTTAGTCTTCTTTAACGCGCCGAATATTTTATTGAAAAATGACATATTATTCGTTCCTAAATTTTAATCTGCAAGTTCGGAATTGTTTTTAATTTCAGAAAGGTTAACCGAAATTATTTTTGAAACGCCTTTTTCTTCCATAGTTACACCGAACAGCGTATTTGCGCGTTCCATCGTAACTTTTTTGTGGGTTATAACCACAAATTGCGTTTCGTTTGCGAACTTTTGAAGATATGAAGCAACCCTTTCGACGTTAGCATCGTCTAACGGAGCTTCGATTTCGTCTAATACACAGAAAGGCATTGGACGGAGCCTTAAAATCGCAAATAGAATCGCGGTTGCGGTAAGAGCTTGCTCACCACCGGATAAAAGCGATATTCTGGTAAGTTTCTTTCCCGGCGGCTCGGCAACAATTTCGACACCCGCGTCAAGCGGATCCTCGACGGTTGAATAATCCATAAGCAAGTCCGCGCTGCCGCCCCCGAACAATTCTTTAAATATCTTTTTAAAGTTAACGCGAATTTGTTCAAAACCTTCGTTAAAGGTCTTTAACATTTCATCCGTGATTTCTTTAATTACGGATTTTAAATCTTGTTCGGCATTTTCGAGATCTGTTTTTTGAGTGTTTAAATCCTGATATCGCTCGTTAAGCTGATTGAATTCTTCTATTGCATTCGGGTTGATGTTTCCTAAAGCTCCGATACGTCTGCGAAGACGATTAATTTCTTGTTGCGAACCGCTAACGTCGTAATTTTCGTCTTTTAAAGGCAAGCAAGTTTCGTACGTGAGTTGATATTCGTCAAGAATACGCTGTTGCATATACTCGATTTCGGTATCGACTTTGGTAAGTTCGATTTTTTGATTCATAATTCGTTCCGCGAGTTTATTCAACTCTGACGAAATAATTTGTTTTTTCAAATCGTCTTGCGCAACTTGCTCGTTTAAACTTACCTTTTTCGCTTTTACTTGCGAAAGTTCGTCGCGGAGATTATTAAGCCCGGTTTGCTCTTCGCTCGAAAGTGCGATTTTTTCGATTTCAAGTTTTAACTTTTCGATAATATCTTCGTTTGCGCTTACATTTTCGTTATTTTTATCGATCGAAACCAAACAGTCCTGCTTATCCGAAGCCATTCTTCTAAGTTCCTCGTCGGAACCGATAACCTCGGATTTAAGTGCAGCGATTTTTGCCTGTAATTCCGTATTTTCCTTTAACAAACTTTCACGGCGAGCTTGCAATTCGGTATACTGCGATTTGTGTTTTTCGGCATCGGAAGAAGCGTTTTCTCTTTTTTCGGAAAGCTTTGCGTTGTTTTGTTCAATATCGTCGTATTGCCTGTTAATTTCGCTAAGCCTTTCGCTCATTGCACGAATAGACGTTTTGTTAAGATCTATTTCCTTATCCGCATCTGCAAGAGACGCATCTAAAAGAGAAATTTTTTCTTTTAAAGTTGCTAGCGTTTGCTTATTTTCGGTAAGCGTTGCATTTTTTGGATCGAGCCCTTCGATTATTTCATTAACTTGAGCTATCGATTGTTCCTTGTTTTTATTAAGCGTTTCGATTTCATTGAGCTTTGTCTTCAATTCTTGCTCGATTTGTTCAAGCCTTCTATCCGTAGACAAAACGTTCGAGCCTTCTCTTCTACGCGAACCGCCGCTCATGGAACCCGAAGGATTTACCACGTCGCCGTCTAACGTAACGATTTTAAAAGCAAATCTGTAACGTTTAGCGATAGCAACGGCATTTTCGATATTGTCACATATAAGAGTATTCCCCAATAAATAGCGAACGACGTTTTCAAAATATCCGTCGTATTTTACAACTGAAGCAGCCAAACCCAACGCACCGCGTTCTTTTAAGGCGTTAACGGTATCGCTTCCGTCAAAGCGCGGCTTCATCGAAGATACGGGAAGGAACGTTACCCTACCTCCGCCACTTCGTTTTAAATAATCAATCAAATACTGCGCATCGTCCGGTGTTGCAGTAACAACGTTGTTTATCGCGCCGCCCAAAAGCGTTTCTACGGCCACCTCGTATTTCGCTTCGGTTTTTATTATAGACGCAACTAAGCCTTTAACTTTTCCGCCGAGCGCGGGATTGCTTTTTGCCGCAAGCATAAGATTTTTAACCGAATCGGGATACCCGGTAAATGAATCTTTCAACCCGCGATAAACGCTTTGAGTAGCTTTTAGCGAAGATATTTCAGAATTGAGCGTGTAAATCTTATTCGTTATTTCTGAAATATAATCGTTTGTAGACCTTACGGCACTTTCTTCATCTTCAATTGATTCTTTCAATGCCGCGACTTCTTTTGTAAGCCGCTCGATCGAAGCGAGACATGCATTACGTTCTAAAGCGACGCTTTCGCGTTTTTGCGCTAGCGCTTGCGCTTTTTCTAAAACCTCTTTTTGCTGTTCGAACAAAGCGTTTTTCTCACCCGAAAGCGTTCCGATATTTAAACGTAAGCGAGCAATCTCCTCAACGGATTGCAACACTTCGTTTTGTGCGGATTGCTGCTTGCCTTCGCCTTCATAAATTTCTTGCATTACAGCCATCAATGCAACAGAAATATCTTTAACTCGTTTTTCGAGTTTTTCGATATCCTTTTTCGAACTTTCGGTTTTTTGCGTTTTTAAAACGGTTGCCTTATCTAGTTCGTCGATTTTAGCAAGTTTTTCTACACATTCGTTCTTTAAACGCGAAATCTCAGACTTTAAAAAGTTAATTTTTTCGTTATAAACCTTTGTTACGCCCTCTTGCTCGGTTAAGCCGACGGTTCTTTTTAAAATTTCTTCGTTTAAAACGTTAATTCTTTCGTCGGCTTCGCTTATTTCGTTTTGATGTGCGGTAAATGCAGCGTTAGCTTTATCAAGTTCGTCACGACGATTGGCTTGTTCTTCTTCTAGCCCCGCAATTTGAGTGTTGATTTTCGCTTTAACGATATGCGAGTTTTCGGCTTTGTATAAATAAGTGTTTACTTCGTGATGTTTTAATTCTTCGGAAAGTTGTAAAAAAGTGCGCGTTTTTTCCGCACTGCGCTCTAAAGGAGCCAACTGATTTTCAAGTTCGCTCGTAATATCTATAATACGAACGATGTTTTCACGCGTACGTTGAAGCTTACGTTCGTTTTCAACCTTTTTAGCTTTAGAACTGGCAATACCGACGGCTTCTTCGAATATACTGCGGCGGTCTTCGGGTTTAGAATTCATTATTTCGGCAATTTTGCCTTGCCCGATTATAGAATAACCGTTTTTTGAAACACCGCATTCGTGTAAAAGGTCGATGATATCTTTCATTCTGCAGCTTTTTTTGTTAAGATAATACTCACTCTCGCCGCTTCTGAAAAGTTTTCTGGTCATGCAAACCTCGCTATAATCTAAGCTCGGAAATATTTTTTCGGTATTATCGAAATATAGCGAAACTTCACAATATGAAAGCGATTTTCTGTTTTGCGTTCCGTTAAAAATAACGTCTTGCATCGAAGAGCCTCTAAGGCTTTTAGCCGATTGCTCGCCTAGAACCCAACGGATTGCATCGGCAATATTACTCTTACCGCATCCGTTCGGCCCGACTATGCCGGTAACGCCCTCGTTAAATGTAATTACTTGCTTATCGGCAAAACTTTTAAAACCAATAAGCTCTATTTTTTCAAAATTCACTTAGCTTTTCCTTTCCTTATTTTTTTTAAAGCGCGCTCTGCGGCTTGCCTATCGGCAAGTTTTTTCGTACTTCCGCTACCTAAAGCAATTCTTTTATCGCCGATAACAACCGCCATGGTAAAAAGCGGATCGTGATCCGGACCGCTTTGTGAAACGGTTTCGTATATCGGAGTTCCCAGTTTGTTAGCTTGTGCATATTCTTGCAGCTCAACGATATAATTTTTCGTTTTTAACGACTTTTTTTCGTTAACCAATAAACTTCTTTGAATAAAAGCCTTACATTCAGATAATCCGCCGTCCAGATATATAGCGGCAACAATAGCTTCATAAACGTTTTCGCAAACAGAGTCCGGCACGCCGTGTAAAAATGCGTTCTGTTTTAAATTGTCACTAATCGCAACAAATTCGTTAAGGTGCAACGATTTAGCTGCCGTCGCTAACGGTTCGGTAGAAACAAGCCTTTGTTTATCGGCTGTTAACACGCCTTCTTTGTTTGAGTATTCCAAAAACAAGTGTTCGGCAACAATATACCCTAACACCGAATCACCTAAAAATTCTAATCTTTCGTAATTTCTTTTTTGCTCGCTAGAACAAGAACGATGCGTTAAAGCAGTTTTTAAAAGTTCTACGTTCTTAAAAGAATAACCTAAACAACGTTCACATTCGTTAACCGTTCGGTCATTTACGAATAGATTTTTCGATTTCGTAAAAATTCTATTTTTTTCGCTTTTAATAAGTGATTTTTTAGATTTTTCCGAAATAAATATTTTTTCGTTATACATTCGTATCGTTTAATGATGATGCGGTTTTTTCGGCTTCGGCTATGCCTTGTTCGATTGCTTCGTTAACGTTACCCTTGAGCGCACT
>CAZNKA010000023.1:0-14524 GCA_964573495.1 uncultured Acidiphilium sp.
GACGTTTTAAACATTAAACTTATTCCCGAATACGAGCTTTCGAGCGTGGAGCTTATCGTCGAAATGGCAAAGCGCGGAATGGGAATAGCGTGCGTTCCGCGCGAATATATCGTAGACGAATTAAACGCGGGCGTTTTAACGGAGCTCAACGTTACCCCCGTTTTTCCGGATAGAATGACGGGCGTAGTCGTAAATAAAGATAAAAATTATTCTTATGCTCTTGCAGAGTTTTTAAAACTTTTGAATAAATACGAAAAAACGGAATGAGCGAATTTAATATGCAAGATGCGGTTCCGTTCGATTTTAAGCGAAATGATTTCTCGTTCGAGATTTTAGACGAAGCTTCGATAAAAATTATAAAAAGACTAAACGCGGCGGGTTATGCTTGTTACGCGGTCGGCGGTTGCGTGCGCGACGCGTTATGCGGATTTTCCGTTTACGATATCGATTTGGCAAGCTCCGCGCCGCCTAACGAGATAAAGCGTGTTTTTCGCGATTGCAAGCTCGATTTAAAAGGAGAGCGTTTCGGTACGGTCGGCGTTATTATAGATAATAAGGAGTACGAAATTACTTCTTTTCGGCGCGACGGTTATTATTTTAACTCTCGAACTCCCGAAGACGTTGAATTTTGCACTGATTTGTTCGCCGATGCTTATAGGCGCGATTTTACTTGCAACGCCTTGTATTATAATTTTAACGAAGGGCTTATAGACTTGGTAGGCGGCGTAAACGATTTAAAAGCTCGTGTATTGCGTACCGTCGGCGATCCTTACGAACGCTTCGGCGAAGACGCTCTGCGAATTCTTCGTGCGCTAAGGTTTTGTTCCGTTTTCGGTTTCGATATCGAAAATCAAACAAAAGATGCGATTTTTGCGAAAAAAGGCGATATAAAAAAACTTTCGGCAGAGCGCGTTTATTGCGAACTTTCGCGAATGTTGTTCGGCAAAAACGCCGATTTCGTTATTAAAAATTTTTTCGGCGTTTTGGTTTGCGCCGTGCCCGAGCTTAGCGTGCTAACTCAAAGCGAAATCGAATTAACGGCAAGCGCAATAATTAAAGCAGATAAAGATTTAGTAATTAGGCTTAGTTTGTTGTTAAATTTTTTGTCGCTTTCGGCAGCGGAAAATTCGCTTAAAAAATTAAAAGTCGAAAGCCGCATTGCAAAATCCGTTTTATTTGTTTTGAAAAATAAAAACTTAAATTTTTTATTTTCCGAAAACGATTCTTTTGCTATTAAAAGCGCGCTTAAAGAGTTCGGTGTCGAGCAGTGTTTGAATGTATTGCGTTTTAGGCTTGCCTTACAATTCGGCGAGCAAGAAAAGCAAAAAATACTCGCGCGTATCGGCGAAATAAACGAAATTTTAAGCCGAGGCGAAGTTTATTCGCTTAAAAATCTCGCCGTAAACGGTTGCGATATAAAAGCGTTGGGCATAAGCGGTAAAAGCGTAGGATTCGTTTTAAACGAGCTTTTAAGTTGCGTTATTTCGGGCGAAATCGCAAACGAGAAGATTGCTCTTACCGATAAAGCGAAAACGATTATACGGGCTATGAAAATAGAGAAAAACAAAACTAATAATTATTATAACGATGATTGATAAATACATAGTGGCGATAGGCGGCGGTTCTTTGGCGCAAAAAACCACGCTTAAAATAGACGAATATATTGCAAATTTGGCAAAAGCACATGCGGGCGAGCGGCGCGCCGTAGGCGTGTTTATAGGCACTGCCAGTCACGACAGTATGCCGTATTTTAACTCATTTCGCAAAACTTATACTTCGGAGTTCGATATTAAGGCTGATTGCGTTTTAAGCGTTTACGGCGAAATGGACGAGCAAAAAATTAATTCCAAGTTCGAAAAAGCCGATATGATTTATATCGGTGGCGGCGATACGCTTTTTATGCTCGACCATTGGAAAAAAAGCGGCGTTTTAAATCGCGTTTTAGACGCGTATAATCGCGGCGTTGTAATTGCGGGGCTTTCTGCCGGCGCTATTTGTTGGTTTAAGCAGATGTATACCGATTCCGAAAAATTTCGCGAGGGGTTAGGTTATTCGCTGTGCGACGGCTTAGGCGTTTTAGACGGGCTTTGTTGCCCGCATTTCGAAGAACGCGAGCAAGATTTTTTGCAGACCGCTTTAAGCATAGATTTTAAAAACGCGTATTTATTGGAAGGAAATTCCGCTCTCGTTTTTAAAAACGATGAAATAACAAAAGCTTTAAGCTCTGGCGGACATGCTTATTCTGCTACGAAAGCGGGTAATGAAATACAAAAAAAACTTTTAATTTAAAATAAAATTTTATCCGACGGATAAAAAAGGGGAATAATTATGCAAAAATTACTTATTGTAGACGACGAGGCAAAAATCATCGAGGTTCTGCGTGAATACGCCGAAGCTTCCGGGTATGAAGTAGACGGGGCGGAAAACGGTTTTATCGCCATCGAAAAATGCAAAAACAAAAAATACGACTTAGTCGTTATGGATATAATGATGCCTAAGTTAGACGGCTTTTCGGCACTAAAAGAAATACGTGCTTTTTCGCAAGTGCCCGTAATAATGCTTTCCGCTCGCGGTGAAGAAGACGATAAAATTCGCGGTTTCGAATTAGGTGTAGACGATTACGTCGTAAAACCTTTTTCGCCTAAAGAAGTTATGGCAAGAATAGGCGCGGTTTTAAAACGTGGTTCGAAACGCGGTGTATCGGATATTTTAAAATTCGAAGGGTTGGAAATCGATCTTGCAGGAAGAAACGTTTTGGTCGACGGTGAAGCCGCCATGCTTACTCCTAAGGAATACGAACTGCTTTTTTATATGGTAAAAAATCGCGGCGTGGCTTTATCGCGCGAAAAGCTTCTACGCGACGTGTGGGGGTTTAACTTCTTCGGTGACGACAGAACGGTCGATACTCATATAAAAATGCTCCGCGCAAACTTAAAGCAATACCGTAAATTTATAAAAACCTTACGTGGAATGGGATATAAATTCGACGAAGAATAACATTTTTTTTAAAACATAAAAACATTTAAAATGGCTTAAAAAATCTAAGATTTTTAAAATTTTTACGTCACGCGTAACTCAAAATTATCGGTTTTGTAAAGGGAATGGCTATGAAGAAAAAAGCCGACTTAAAAAAATTAAAATACAATATCTGGACGTACTTTATTCTGTACACTGCCGTTATGATTCTGGCAATATGGATATTGCAAGTCGTTTTTATGGACGGATATTATCAGCGCGTAAAGCAGGTCGAGCTTGAAAAAACAGGCGACGAACTTTCGCGCATGATGAACGAAGATCCTACGGATAACGGTCATGTCGATAAATGGGTGTCGACAGCGATAAAGGCTAACGAGGCGGGAGTGCTTTGTTATTTGTGCAGCAAAAACGGCGAAAAAATAATTAAGGAAACCATTTATTCGTATTTTTTACAAGGCGATTACGAAATCCCCGTTAGCGCGGGGACGGAGGAAATAAGGGCTTCGTCGCTATTCGAAGACGGGATTAATCGTTTGGATACTTCGGGTGAAGCCGCGCTTTGTTATTACGAAAACGGAGTGGCTTCGTCGAACGAGAAAAGTTTTTGTGTTTACGTAACGCGCGTGTCCAACGATTTGGGTGACTTTTATTTGTTTTTGATTTCGCCCAAAACGGCTTTGTCCGAAACGATTTCGGTTATACAGGTTCAACTTGCGATAGTAACGGGTGTGGTTATAATTATATCATTCGTTTTGTCTTGGGGAATAGCGACCAAGCTTTCCGCTCCCATTCAAAAAATGTCGGATACGGCTAAGCGATGGGCGGAAGGCGACGGTAACGTAGTTTTTTCGGGCGAAAGTTACGACGAACTCAACGAACTTGCCGAGGCGTTGAACTACGCGAAAGATGGCATATCTAAAACCGGTGTGCTGCAGCGCGACTTATTGGCTAACGTTTCGCACGACTTAAAAACCCCGCTTACGATGATTAAGGCTTATGCCGAAATGATTTTGGATATTTCGGGTGAAAACAAGCAAAAACGCGAAGAGCATACTCGAGTTATAATAGACGAAGCCGATAGGCTCGCAATGCTTGTAAACGATATTTTGGATTTATCTAAACTTCAAAACGCCGATACGGCGGATAACTTAGAACAAACCAATTTGTCCGAACTAATAGAGCGCGTCGCCTATAGATTTTCCGATTTTTGCACGAGAGAAGGGTATAAAATCGAATGTTCGATAGAACCCGATTTATTTACCGTTTGTAACGAAAGGCAAATCGAGCAAGTCGTGTATAATCTCATAGGCAATTCGGTTAACTATACCGGCAAGGATATGACTGTTCGAGTGAATTTGCATCGCGCGGAAAACGGAAAGCTTTTGCTCGAAATTATCGATAGCGGCAAAGGTATCGAACCTGAGCTGGTCGATACTATTTGGGAAAAATATTATCGTTTTTCCGAAACGCATCAACGCCCCGTAAAAGGCACCGGGTTGGGGCTTTCGATTGTTAAAACAATATTGCAAAATCACAAACTGCGCTTCGGCGTTATTTCGAAAAAGGGCGTAGGAAGTAACTTTTTCGTTGAGTTCGAGGATATAGACGATGAAAAAAATAAAACGCGATAATAAAAACGTCGAATCGAAAAAAAACAATAGTTTAATAATTCAATCGGACGAAGACGTTTTAGATGAAGAATATGCTCGTAACGCAGATTTCATGAACGAAAAAAACGAAACAACTTCTTTCGAGAATTTTGCGGAAGGTTTAAGCGAGCGCATCGACATCGGCGAAGGGCGCGCGGCTACTTCCGAAACCGACGCCGTGCTTTTTAAAAACGGCTTTAGCGAAAAAAATAAAGGAAGCGGCGAACTCACCGTTTCCGTAATAGAGCCACCCGCCGCCGTAGTTGTAAAAAAGCCGCTAAAAGTAACGGTATTCTCTTTATTTTTAAAGGCATTAACAATAAAAAAGAACAAGGATGAAGACGATGCGATAAAAAAATTATTACCCGTTAACACCTTGCTTTTGTTTTTGCTTATCGCCACTGCAGCGATAATGTTTTTACTGTTTTTCGATCTTATCGAAAACAAGTTATTCGTTCCGATATTTTTATGTTATTGCGCTTTTGCGATGCCGGCTGTTTTAATTACGATGCACTATGAGTTTTGTCTTAAAAAAAACGTGGCGGCTTTTCAAATATTTTTTACGTTCAGTTTGGGCGTTGTTTTATATGCGGTTATCGAAGCCGTTAATTCGCGCATACTCTCTCGATTTATTTACGACGGCGTTTTAAACGCGGTTTTCGTTCCCGTACTTTGGGGCGTCGCAGAGCTTGCCGTGTTGTTTTTGATAATTAAAATTTTTAACGTTACAGACTTATCCGCTTGCGTTTTGCTTGCCGTTTGTATAGGAACGGGCTTTTGTTTCGCGCTAAGTCTTCATTCGTTGTTTTCATCGTTGTTTTTACAAATAGAAATAACTCCGAAAAACGGAGTAAACGTAGGTTACGGAATTTTAGACGACGATGAGTTTTTAAAAAACAGCGTAAACGCGCTTTTAAAAGAGGTTCCCCTTAATTGTATTTATTATCCCTTGGCTTTTGCAAGCTGGTCTGTCGTTATAGGTAATGTTGCTTCTCCGCTTGCCGCGTACCGCGGTGCAAAAAAAGATCATCCTTTTTCGATGTATTTATTGCTTATTTTGGTGATTGTTTTATACATGCTTTGCGAGTTCGAAGCCTCGATAGGCGGGTTCGACGTTGCTTTAAAATTGTTTTGCGGAGCGGTATCGCTTTTTATTGCGTTGCGGCTGGATAACGAGTATCTTTATAGTCAAGTGCGAAACGAAGACGACTAAAAATTATGCGATTAAAAAAAAAATCCGCTGTAAAAAAGCGGATTTTTTTAAGATTTTTTAATAATCGCCGTTTTCCGAGTTTTCTAAATAAATAATTTTCGGGTTAGCGGTTCGTAATTCCGAAATAACGTTTTCGTAATCGGTAAGCTTTGCGTTTATTACAAAAAAATTATCTACGGAATAATAGATCACTAATTTATCGGTAAGTTTAAAATGTGCTATTCTCGTTATGTCTTTTAAAGGAATTTTATTTGCAAAAAATCCCCATTTTGCAACGAAATTTTTGTTTTCTACTGCGTAATAAGAATTTATTAGCACTGCTATTAAAACAACTATGGCAAACGCGCCTATCAAGGTCGAAAGGGTTGTCGACATATAATCGCTAGAAACGGCGGTGGTCGAATCGAGCAATTTTTTAAATCTTATTACGTTTAAAACTATGCAAGTTCCACCCGCAAGAATACCGGCGACTATAAAAACTAATGCGAGCGGGGTAAATTTATACTTGAATTTTTTCATGTTTCGTTCTCCGAATTGAAGTAATAATGTATTTTCACTACCATTTTAACATATTTATCGCAAACGCGCAACTTATATTAAAAATATTTAAAAAACAATAAAAAGGATTTTTGCGAGAATAAAAATTCGGTCATTGAGAAAAATAAAGGTAGCCGATGGCTTCAAACTCGGTTAAAAAAGGAATTTTAATGATCGGAAGGGTAGAGATAAGCGGATATAAGATAGAAAATATCGAAAGATTAACTCAAAAACGCTCGGCAGAATTGCTAAAAAGAATAAAATCGGGCGATAAGCTTGCCAAAGAAGAATTCGTAATCGGTAATTTACGGCTTGTTCTTTCAATAATCAAAAGGTTTCAAAACGCTAAAGTCAGCTCGGACGATATGTTTCAAGCGGGTTGCGTGGGTCTTATTAAAGCCGTGGATAATTTTAACGACCAATTAGGCGTAAGATTTTCTACTTATGCCGTGCCTATGATTCTCGGCGAGGTGAAGCGAGTGGTTAGAAATCACAGCGGGTTGAGAATATCGCGGAGCATCAGAGATATGGCTTATAAAGCGCTTAAAGCACGCGGAGAATTGGAAAACGGGTGCAAAGAAGTCACGCTGCAAGATATTGCTGAAAAACTGAGCGTACAAGAAAGCGAAGTGGCTTATGCGTTGGATGCAATTTCGGATCACGCTTCGATTTACGATCCCGTTTACGATAAAGCGGGCGATACGATAGAGTTGTTGGATCAATTAAAGGACGAACGTTCAAACGACGAAAAATGGACCGAAAACGTCGCTTTGACTTCCGCTATGGAAAAACTCGACGAGCGCGAAAGAAAAATTATTTATTTAAGATATTACGAAGGCAAAACTCAAACCGAAATATCAGGGGAAATAGGGCTTTCGCAAGCACAAGTGTCGCGAATAGAAAAATTAGCGTTGGCGTTTATGAAAAAAAGGCTTTCTTATTCTTAACGTGTTTTAATAATAATTTTTCAGATCGCAAATATAATATAATTGCGGAAGTGAAAAAATGAGATATTCTTTTAACGAACTTAAAAAAAAGTGCGTTATCAACGTTACGAACGGCAAAAAATTAGGAAAAATAACCGACGTGATTTTTACCATGCCGCAAAATTGCCTAAAGGGTTTTTCTGTTGAAAACGGTCCGTTTTCGTTTTGCGGGCAAAAAATAACATTCGGTGTTTGTCAAATACAAAAAATAGGGGAAGACGCGATTTTGGTGAATTTAGGCGACGGAGAAAAGCCGCAAGTTCGCGGCAACGAAAAGCCGAGAGATTTCATTGACGGCGCGCCTTGTAACCTTGAAGAAGACGAATAAGGTTTTCGACTGATTTTTGCTTTTTATTGCAAAATAATTTAAAAAAAATAATCCCGCGTGGTATATAATTCGAATTGTTAAACTATGCGGGGATTTTTTATGTCTAAAACTAAAAGCAATTGCGCAAAAATTATAGTCGTTACGTCGGGTAAGGGCGGCGCGGGAAAAACAACCGTTTGCGCGTTTTTAGGCGCGGCGCTTGCATCGCGCGGAAAACGTACCGTCGTATGCGATTTAGATTTCGGTTTAAATAATTTAGACGTATGCATGGGGCTTGAATCCCGCGTATGTTATGACGTAGGCGATATTTTAAACGGGCGTTGCAGAGCGAATCAGGCGATAATAAAAAGCGACGCGGTTAAAAATCTTTTTATGATTAGTTCGGGGCATGTTTATAGTTCGAATCAGATACCCGAACAAAATTTAAAGTCGCTTTTCGACGGGTTAAAAAATGAATTCGATTATATTTTGCTCGATTGTCCCGCGGGAATAGACGCCGGCTTTCATCGTGCGGTTTGCGCTGCGGACGAAGCTTTGCTGGTGGTTACGCCTTCGTTGTCTTCCGTGCGCGACGCCAATAAGGTTTTAAGCGCGTTGCGTTCGTATAAGTTAGAAAGGATGAACGCTGTAATAAATTTCGTTCGCGGCGATTTAATCGCATCGGGCGAATCGCTTTCGACGGGAGAAATCGAGGAGCTTTTAAAGATTAAAATAATAGGCGCGATTCCTCAAGACGACTATTTGCTTTTAAGTAAAAATTGTTATCTTAGCACGGAAACGCGCGCCGGATACGCGTTTAAGCTTTTAGCCGATAATTTAATAAACGGAAAATACCGCGTAAAAAATTATGCGAAAGAATACTTTGGGTTGGCGGGTAGCATTAAACGAAAGCTAAAGCGTATTTTATAATGCTATTTTTACGATAAAACGCGGAAAAATTTCAAGAGGTATTTTTATTATGAAAAAACGCGTTAAAATAAACCGCGAATCGGAACATATGGCACGCGCACGCCACGTACTTAAATCAGATTCTACCGGAATAGCCGTCGAAGCGGAAAGTATAATAGCCGACGAAGTGAAAAGGGTGTTAAATGAATTTTTTTTGCTTAGCGGTGGAGTGAGCGTGAATATTCGTGATTGCGAAAACGGACTTTTAATAACGCTTAAAGCAAATGCTAAATCGGTAAAAGATTTTAAAATCGTATAGCAGGAAGCTGTTGCTGCGGCAAAATCCTTGACTTTTTAAACTATTAACGCTATAATGTGAATAAATAAAAAATATGGTGGATTTTGTTTTTTTCAAAAAACGCCGCTTTCGTCGGACGTAACGGGTTACGCCCGCGTTTTGGTTTAAAAAAAATGAATTTTTTCAGCGCTAAGCGTCTTGCGAAGCTCGGAATATTTTCCGCGCTGGCGGCGGTTTTATATTTTTTTAATTTTCCGTTGCCTATATTTCCGTCT
Organism: uncultured Acidiphilium sp.; assembly: GCA_964573495.1. Lineage (GTDB taxonomy): Bacteria > Bacillota > Clostridia > Christensenellales > Borkfalkiaceae > HGM11416. Next base: position 9,151 of record CAZNKA010000023.1, read on the forward strand.
TTTTTAAAACTAAATTTATCCGACCTTCCCGCACTTATATGTTCCTTTGCGATGGGACCGATTTCGGGCTTTATAGCCGTATTGATAAAATGCGTGATACATCTCCCGTTTTCAAGCAGTTACGGGGCGGGCGAGCTTGCGGATCTTTTGATAGGCGGAGCGTTCGTGGTGTGCTCGGGGCTGATTTACAAAAATAAAAAAACTAAAAAGGGTGCGCTTATCGGGATAATATCCGGCACTGCAGCCAGCGTTATCGCAAGTGTTCTTGCCAATCGCTTTATAATAATCCCCGTATATACGCTTGCTATGGGGCTTAGCGTTTCTCAAATCGCGGCAATGTGCTCTAGCGTATTGCCTTTTATAAACGAAACGAATTTTTACCCGTGTTACTTATTTTTAGCCGTGCTTCCGTTTAATTTGTTAAGGTGCGTTTTTGCGTCGGCTGTAACGTGGCTGGTTTATAAACGCGTGTCGGTTTTATTGGATAAAATGTAAAAAGCTTAAAAATCGCATATAAAATGCTTAAAAATTTAAATTATTACGACAGACGTAATTTTAATTCGACAAAAAATAGAGAATAAAAACTAAGATGAAATACATATCCGAAAGCTGCGAGCAAACGATTGCTTTAGGCAAGCTTTTTTCCAAAAAATTAAAAAAGGGCGACGTGGTTTTGCTTCGCGGAGAGATGGGTGCGGGTAAAACGGCTTTCGTTAAAGGAGTTGCAAAAGGATTGGGAATAACGGCTCTCGTGACTAGTCCCACGTACGCGTACATGAACGATTATGGCGGCTCGCTTTATCACTACGATTGTTATAGGCTTACTTCCGGCGAAGAAGCCGAGGCGTTAGGGCTTACCGATTATTTTTATGCGGACGGGGTTTGTATAATCGAGTGGGCGGAAAATATTGCGGACGCTTTGCCCGATTCTTGCATCGAAGTAAAAATAACCAAATTGGGTGCCGATAAAAGGAGCGTGGAGTTTTGAACTATTTAATAACGGATACAACGGGAAACAGGTTGCTGATTCTTTTAAAAAAGGGCGGACTAACCGAGTGTTGTTATTTGCAAAATTGTTTAACAAAACATTCGTTAACGCTTTTACCTGAGATTGAAAAGCTTTTGCAAACCGCGGATTTATCTCTTTCCGAGTTGGATTTTGTCGGTGCCGTAGTCGGCCCGGGTTCTTTTACAGGGGTGCGCATAGGCGTTTCTACGGCAAAAGCGCTTTGCATGTCTTTAAACAAACCCGCACTTGCTTTAACCTCTTTCGACGTATTGGCATATACTGATAAGGCGAGCGAAAAAACGCTGTGCATAGTTAACGCTCGTCACGATAATTATTACGCTCAGGCTATAACGAACGGGGTAAAAAACGCGCCCGAATTTATTTCAAAAAGCGAGATATTAGAAAAATATTCCGATTATAAGATAATTTCAGACGAAGAGGTCGACGGGCTAAACGTGGTCGTTGCGGATATTCCGTTTTGCCTTACGGCAGCCGCCGAAGGCGAGCGCGATAATCTTATCGATTATAACTATTTGGTGCCGCTTTACGTTAAAAAAAGTCAGGCGGAAGAAGAAGCATGCGTATAGAGCAGTGGTCGCGCGGTGACGACGAAGCCGTTGCAACGCTTGAAAAAATTTGTTTTAAATATCCTTGGAGTGCCGAAACCGTTAGTCAAACCGCGTCGTCGTCGAATTTTTTCGGAGTTGTCGCAAAAAACGAAAGCGATGATTTAACGGGATACGCAGGCGCGATTTACGCTTTAGACAGTGCGGATATCGCTCTCGTTGCCGTAGCCCCGGAATATCGCAGGCACGGATACGCTTTCGCGCTTTTAAAAAGTCTTTTAAATAAGTTATTTTCACTCGGTGTGAAAACCGTTTATTTAGAAGTTCGCGTCGGTAATATAGCGGCGCGTGAATTATATTCGAAGCTTGGTTTTAAACCTGTAGGCATAAGAAAAAAGTATTATGAAGACTTCGAGGATGCTTTAGTAATGGCGAGGGAATTACCCTTTGAGTAATAAAAAAGTTTTAAACGGTTTTGTTTTCGAACGAAAGCCATCGAATAATCCGCTTCACGCCATAATCGCGGGGGACGGCAAGCCTTTGATTATGTTGCACGGCTTTATGTCTTGCAAGGAAGCCTTTTCCGCTCAGATAAAGTTTTTTGTTTCGCGATATAGGGTATACGTGCCCGACTTAACCGGGTTCGGCGAAAATTCGTTTATGTCGTACCCTTATTCTCTTAACGATTATCTTAACGAGTTTTTCGAGTTGGTTGCTTTAACGGGGCAAAGCGAAGTTCCCGTTATAGCTCATTCTTTCGGCTGTCGAATAGCTTTTAAGGCTCTTGCCGAAAGTTGCGTTATTTCACAAGCCGTTTTGGTTGGAGCGGCGGGGCTCAAACCGCGCAGAACTTTGCGCTATCGCGCCAAAAAAATGTGCTATCGTGCCTTGAAACCGTTCGTAAAAAAGAAGTCGCTCGAAAAGAAATTTTTTTCTTCCGACTACAACTCTCTTTCGCCGGTTATGAAGCAAAGTTTTAAGCTTGTATTGGGCGAAAGTTTCGATGGTAAATTGCAAAACGTTAAAGCACCGGTGTTGGCTGTTTTTGGCGAAAACGATAAAGAAACGCCGCCGTATTTTGCCGATAGAATAGAAAAAAGCGTAAAAGGCGCGCAGAAATATATTATGAAAGGTTGCGGACATTTTTGCTTTGCCGAACGTCCGCGTGAATTTAATTTAATCGTAAACGAGTTTCTGAATTAAAAATTAAATTCGGCAAACCAAACCGCGTTAAAAACATTGTTTGGCGGCAAATTGTTTGGCGGTAAAGAGATTTTAATAAAAATTAAGGAGAAAGGCATGCCGGATTTTGAAGCGGTAAAAACAATAGGCGAATTATTTTCGGCAAAATATCAACCCGTATATATAGCTATAAGCGTTATAAACTCATTTCTTTTGCTTGCCATGTCCTATAAGTTTTTGCAAATAATGCAGCAATCGGGTTATGAGGGGTTCGGCTATTTTAAATGGCTTCGTCGGCGCGACAACGTTTATCTTTCGCGTTTAACGACGATAAGCCTTTTATCGTTGCTCGGGTATTTGCTAACGAACGTATCGCTTGCTTTCAGCAACGAGTGGTGGGTTTATTTCGTAGGGTTTGTTTTTTATTTGATATTTATAATAGGTTATTTAAAAAGCGAAAAAAAGCGCACTAAAAAAAGTCCGCTCGTTCGCACGGCGCGTATAAACAGGCTGGCTGCGGTATATTTTATAGTTTTACTCGTAGTAAACTATGCACTCGTCGCTCTATTAACGTTGGCGGCTTATTTGCTTAGAATGAACCCGATACTTGTGCGCATAAGATTTTGCGTTTTATGCCTTATGCCTATAAGCGTTCCATTTTTGGTGGCTGCCGCACATTATATAATTCAGCCGTACGAAAAGCGCGTACAAAAGCGTTACGTAAAAAAGTGCATGGCAAGGCTATACGAACGCCCGGATCTTATAAAAATCGGAATTACCGGCAGCTACGGAAAAACTTCCGTAAAAGAAATTTTAAAAACGCTTTTAGAAGAAAAATTCAGCGTGTTGGCAACGCCCAGTTCTTTTAATACGCCGATGGGAATTTGTAAAACCGTTAGGCGGCTGAAAGATACGCATCAGGTTTTTATTGCGGAAATGGGGGCAAGGCATGTCGGCGATATTCGCGAACTTGCCGAAATAGTTCGCCCGGATTACGCGATTATTAACGGAATAACTGGTCAGCATCTGGAAACGTTCGGTTCGCTTTCGGCTATTCGACAAACGAAATACGAGTTGGTTGAGAGCATGCCTTGCGGAACCGTTGCATATACCGTCGATAACGATAATACTGCGGATTTATTCAATAAATGTAAAATTAAAAGCGTCGGAGCCGGGGTGTGTTTGGATAAAAACCCCGCCGTTTATGCAACCGATATAAAAAATTCGTCTTGCGGAAGCGAGTTTGTATTGCATTTAAACGGGCAAAGCGAAAAATGTTTTACTTCGCTTTTAGGCGAACATAACGTTTCGAATATTTGCCTTGCTTCGGCGATTGCTGCCGAAATAGGTTTAAGCATGGGCGAAATTTGTGCCGGTATCAGTCGTTTGCGCTCGGTGCAGCATAGGTTAGAAGTTCGCACTTCGTCGAACGGCGTTACCGTTATAGACGATAGTTACAATTCAAACTCTTGCGGTATAATTGCGGCTTTAAACGTTTTATCTTGCTTTAACGGGCGCAGAATAGTCGTAACGCCCGGGCTTGTAGAACTCGGCAGAGCTCAAGATTTAGAAAATTATAAGTTCGGCAAAAAACTTGCCGAAGTGTGCGATATAGCGGTGTTGGTAGGTAGAAGTGCTACCTATCGTATTCAAGACGGACTTATTGACGGTGATTTCGATTGCGATAATATTATCGTCGTAAAAGACCTGGAATCCGCACGCAAAAAACTGGCTAAGCTTTTAAAAAGCGGCGACGTGGTTCTCTTTGAAAACGACCTTCCGGATAAATTTTCATAAAATACGTAAGCGTAGTTTTTATTTAAACGCGAAAATTCAAATTCGATTAAAAACAAAAAAAATATTAATTTTTCACCAAAGCAAAAAAATAAAGCGGAGGTGTTTTTTATTAAAAAATTATTAAAAAAGTCCGATAATCGTGCAATTAACAAAAAAGTGGCCGTGTTTTTCGGGGGGAAATCGACCGAGCACGATATTTCTATAATTACGGGGGTATTAACTCTTAACGCAATCGATAAACAAAAATACGATGCGGTGGCGGTTTTTGTCGATAACGACGGCAAGTGGTATGGCGGAGATGTTTTAAACAAGCTTCCTTTTTATAAAAAAATCGATTATAAAAAGCTTAAGCGTTTATTTTTACTTTGCGGCGACGACGTTTTGTATACGCTTTCTGGTACTAAAGCGATGCCGTACGTAAGGCTTTTTGCTGCAATTAACTGTATGCATGGCATTAACGGAGAAGACGGAACGCTTTTCGGCGCGTTGTCTTTAAGCGGTATTCCTTTTGTTTCTCCCGGGGTTTTCGCAAGTTCGCTTTCAATCGATAAAGATTATACGAAATTGTTAATAAAATCGCTTGAAATTCCGGTTGTCGAGAGTGTTAGAGTTTTGCGTGAAGAATTTTATAAAAACAGAAAAGAATGTTTAGCCGATTGTTCGAAAAAACTTGGTTTTCCGCAAATAGTAAAACCGGCAAGGCTAGGCAGCAGTATCGGTATAAAAACGGTCCAAAACGAAAATGAGCTAGAAGGTGCGTTGTCTGCGGCGTTTTCGTTCGACGGTAAGGCTGTTTGCGAAAAATACATAAAAAACGCGC